>JANNFM010000225.1:0-18592 GCA_031379795.1 Alphaproteobacteria bacterium | reverse complement strand
CCTGATGGATCCGGCCCACGGCCCGTTCGTCCACCGCCAGTGGTGGTGGCGCACCTCCGGCAGCGAACACGACAAACAGAAGCGGTTCGAGCCGCGTGAGCAGGGCTTCGCCATGGTTCGCCACGAGCCGTCAAAGAACAGCCGAGCCTACGCTGTGCTGGGCGGCCAACCCTTGACGGAAATCACCTTCAGGCTGCCGGGCCTGCGCTGGGAGCACGTGACCGTGGGCAAGCGCCAGGTCCTGTCTCTGACGTGTCTGACGCCCATCGACGACGGTCGCACCCGGGTGACCCAGATCGCCTGGTCCGATCACCCGGCGTTCCGGCTGCTCAAGCCGCTCATTGCGGTCTGGGCGAAGACGTTCCTGCGGCAGGATGGCGACATGGTCCAATTGCAGAACCAGGGCCTGAAGTACGATCCCACCCTGCTCTGGATCGAGGACGCCGACCGCCAGGCCAAGTGGTACCAGGCCTTGAAGCGCGAGTGGGTCGCCAGCCGACGGGAACAGCGACCCTTCGTGAACCCCGTAGAAGCTGCGACGCTCAAGTGGCGCAGCTAGGGCCCTTGCGGCGGCTGCCGGTCCTGTTCGCCGGGCTGTTCTGGCTGGCGGTGCTGGCGACCCCGGCGCAGGCCGACCCTTGCCGCGTCGAAGGATGGACGGCGGCGGCCGAGGTCAACGCGGCATCCCTGACAGGCCTCGCCTGGTCGCCCTTCGGTCGCCCTGAGACCGGCTGGGAGATCTATGTCCCCCTGATCCAGCGAGAGATCGCCACGGACTGTCCGCCGGTCACGGAGGGCTTCTCAGCAGCTCTGGCGGTCTGGCAACAATCGCAGGGCCTGCCGGCCGATGGGGTCGTTGCCGAAGCGGCTTTCCTTTCTATGAAGGCGGTGGTGCAGACCCGCCGGGAGTTCGTGCGCGTCACCTCCGCCGGCGACTGTCCGGAAACGCCCGACCTGATCACCGAGGCGCGACTTGAAGAGGGCTTTGGTGGCAAGACGGTATGGATGCGACCTGCGGCGCTCGTGGCCTACCGACGGATGGTGGCGGCCGCACGGGCGGACGTCTTGGAAATCGCCTCGAACCCCGACAGTCTGACGATCTTCTCCGGATACCGCAGCCCCAGCGCCGATGCGGCCCGGTGCCTGACCGAGGGCAACTGTGACGGCATTGTCCGCGCCCGGTGTTCAGCACACAGGACAGGTCTGGCGGCGGATCTCTACGTGGGCCAGGCGGCCGGGTACCCGGCCGACTCCACCGCGGACCCAAACCGGCTGTTCATGACCCGGACAGCCGCCTATCGCTGGCTGCTGGCCAACGCCGGGCGCTTCGGATTTGTGAATTACCCCTTCGAACCGTGGCATTGGGAATGGACGGGCGAGACGCCCTGATCCAAGCTGGCGATATGCCAAACGTGACCCTGAACGGCGTTTCCATCGCCTTTGACGACATCCCCCCGGCCGGACCGGCCCAGCGCACCGTACTGTTGCTCCATGGCTTTGCCTCGAACCGCAACGAGGGCTGGAAGCGTACCGGCTGGTACTCCGCGTTTGAACGGCGCGGCATCCGCACCATCGCCCTGGACCAGCGTGGTCATGGCGAGAGCGTCAAATC
Source organism: Alphaproteobacteria bacterium (assembly GCA_031379795.1). Lineage (GTDB taxonomy): Bacteria > Pseudomonadota > Alphaproteobacteria > Caulobacterales > Caulobacteraceae > Phenylobacterium. The sequence goes on along the minus strand of JANNFM010000225.1, from coordinate 16,980 downwards.
GCATGACCCCGCAGACTATGGCCGCGAGCACATGGCGGGCGACGCGCTGGCGCTACTCGACCATCTGGGGGTCGGGCGCTGCGATGTCTTCGGCTATTCCATGGGAACCCGCACGGCGATGCAGGTGGCGCTGGACGCGCCGGACCGAGTGTCAAACCTGATGCTGGGTGGCATCGGGGGCAAGCTGTTCGACCCGCGCCCGGCCGGTTCGGTTGAGGCCATGGCGGACGCCATGTCCGCCGAGGACCCTGCCACGATCAAGACCGAGATGCTGAAAAGCTTCCGCCAGTTCGCCGACGAACAAGGTGAGGACCGCATGGCGCTGGCCGCCTGTTCCGCCGCCGACAGTCCGTCACTGGAGCGCGATCTGCTGGGAACCCTGACCATGCCGGTGCTGGTGGTCGCGGGCCGCCACGACGACCTGGCCGGTGACCCAGACGAACTGGCCCGCGTGTTCCCACGCGGCAAGGGTGTCGCCTTGCCGGGCTGTGACCATTTTTCAGCGATCCCGCATGGCCTTTTGAAGGCCACGGTGTTCGATTTCCTGGACGGGCTGCTCGACGACGATCTGCCGGATAACTACCGGTAGCTACTTCGGACCCATGTTGTAGGGCCCGCCCTTGGCCAACGCGGTCTTGTAGGCCGGACGTGACTGGAAACGGTCGACCCAGCCCACGATGTTCGGATAGTCCGCGCCGCGGCCCGTCGACTTCACGATCTCGCCGACGAAGCTCATCTGCACGTCGGCGGCGGTGAGTTCGGATCCCAGCAGCCAGTCACGACCCGCCAGCGACGCCACGACGTAACCCAGGTGGTTGGCGATCTCGCTCTCGATGCGGGGCTTGAGCGGAGCCGCAGCTTCGCCCAGGCGGCCTGTGTACATGTTGAGCATCAAGGGCAGCATGGCCGAACCTTCGGCGTAGTGCAGCCATTGGTTATAGTTCTCGTAGTCGGCGGTCCCGGCCGCCGGTGCCAGCTTGCCGCCGCCATGCTTGCGCACGATGTAGTCGATGATGGCGCCCGACTCGATGATGGTGTGGCCGTCTTCCGTCACCACCGGCGACTTGCCCAGACGGTGAATGGCCATGAGCTCCGGCGGGGCCAGACGCGTGGTGGCGTCGCGGGCATAGTGTTTGATCTCGTAGGGCGCGCCCAGCTCCTCCAGGAGCCAAAGAATACGCTGCGAGCGGGAATCATTGAGATGGTGAACAGTCAACATGTCGCGCGGTCCCTGAAATCTGATGTCGAACATCAATTGCGCGATGACCTTACGCAACGCAAGGCGCCTATAGTCGATCCATGAGTTTGATCCTGCCGAACCTGCTGGACCTGTTGGACGCCGCCGCATTTGAAGCCGGCGCTCTGGTCACGTCCTTGCAAGCGACCGTCCTGGGGCGTGTGCAGCGGGATGGTCGGCTGGATCGCGTAGCCCTGGACGCCGAGCAGCATGCCGCCCACGGGCTGGCCTGGGCAGCCGCTTATGCAGAGACCCTGCGACAGACCGCGATCTGGGCGCGGGCCCTGGGCCAGGACTTCGGAGAGGCTGAGGCCCTGTCGGCGCAGTTGCTGGCGCACGAATACATGAGCCAGTTGGCAGGCGGCCTGCCGATGAACCAGGGCGAAATGTTCCGTCCGTCCGATGTCTTTGCGCCGGCCGACCGGCTTGGCCATTTGATCGGTCGGCTGCGCGGTGGAGCGTCTCAGGCAGTCAAGTCGCGGATCGTGGAGCTTCTGGACGCAGCGCGCGGTCGTCCGTCTCTGGAAGCCAGCGGTCTGGACGACACTCTGGAGGCCGTCCGCGACCAGTTCTACGCCTTCACCAACGAGAAAATCACGCCGCACGCCCATGGCTGGCACCTGAGGGACGAACTAATTCCGCTGTCGTTGCTGGAAGAGCTGGGCGACCTGGGCGTGTTTGGTTTGACCGCGCCGGAGGCCTGGGGCGGCGCGGGCATGGGCAAGGTGGCGATGTGTGTGGTGTCTGAAGCCCTGTCGCGGGGCTGGATCGGGGCCGGGTCGCTGGGCACGCGATCAGAGATCGCCGCCGAGCTGATCCTGGCTCACGGCACGGATGAGCAGAAGCAGCGTCTGCTCCCCGGCATCGCCTCTGGCCGGATCATTCCGACCGCGGTTTTCACCGAGCCGGAAGCCGGGTCGGATCTGGGGTCTCTGCGCACCCGGGCGGTTCGCGACGGAGAGACGTGGCGGGTCAGTGGCGCCAAGACGTGGATCACCCACGCGGCACGTGCTGATCTGATGACCCTGCTGGTTCGAACGGAGCCTGACAGCAGCGATCACCGCGGGCTGTCAATGTTCCTGGCTGAAAAACCGCGCGGGACGGTCGCGGATCCGTTTCCGGCGGCCGGAATGAGCGGCGGCGAGATCGGGGTGATCGGCTATCGCGGCATGAAGGAATACGAGGTCGCTTTCGACGGGTTCCAGGTCGCTCACGCCAACCTGCTGGGTGGACAGGAGGGTCAGGGGTTCGCCCAGTTGATGGCCACGTTTGAGAGCGCCCGCATCCAGACCGCCGCGCGTGCCATTGGCGTCGCGCAGAACGCACTCGACCTGGCGCTGGACTATGCACTTCAGCGCCGCCAGTTCGGCAGGCCCATCGCCGATTTCCCGCGCGTGGCGAACAAGCTGGCGATGATGGCCGCTGAAATCCTGGGTGCCCGACGGCTTGCGTGGTTCGCCGCGCGGGCGAAGGACGAGGGCCGTCGCTGCGATCTGGAGGCCGGCATGGCGAAGCTGATCGCCGCACGCGTCGCCTGGGCCGCCGCCGACAACGCGGTGCAAATTCACGGCGGGACCGGATTTGCCGTCGAACAACCGATCAGCCGCGTGTTGGCTGACGCGCGGATTCTGAATATTTTCGAAGGCGCCGGCGAAATCCAGGCTCAGGTGATCGCGCGTCGGTTATTGGAAGGCGCGAACTGATCAGGGCTTTCGCTCGCGAATGACGTTTACCCGCGGCGCGCGCCGGCCAGCAGAATCCTGATCTGATCCCGGGCGCGGCTTTGCAAGGCCTCCAGCGTCCAGCCATCGAAGATCGCGTGCGGGTAGTTCGACAGATAGGTATCGAACAACATCTGGCTGCGCAGCTTGACTTCGGCTTCCTGCGACAACTCACCCTTGTCGATGGCGACCATCAGTTGCCGGGCGATCACATCCTGAATGGCGCTAGAGTGCGGCAGACCCCGAAGCGTCCGGCCTCCGTCAGCGTCCCACGAGACGCTGAATGCTGCGCGGGCCAACTGCATGCGGCTCTGGTAGAAGCTGTAGCCTGCGGTGAAAACCTTCAGAAGACTGTCTTCGACGCCCTGGCCGCGCAGGGTGGCGTCGTCCATCGCCGCGGCGAGAGCGACCATGTCTACATTCATGATCTCGCGGAACAGGTCTGACTTGTCGGCAAAGTTGGCGAAGACCGCGCCCGTAGACATTCCGGCCGCCGCCGCAATGTCGCGGATCGTGGCGCCCTCGTAGCCTTGCTCGCTGAACAGATGGCGGGCCGCGGTGAGAACCTTTTGTCGTGTAGCTTGCTTGGCGAGGGTGCGGCGAGTGGGTGCGCGCGGCGCGGTTTCGGCGGCAATTGAGCTTGGGGTAACGTGCTTCATTCGTCTCTTGGCTTCTCCGGAACAAATTACCCGGACATTGAGTGTGGGACAGGTGACGACGCGCCGCTTGAGTGTGCGTGGCGATACTGGGCGCGTTCAGATTTCTTGATTGACGCATTACGTACGCTATCGGGGGAATGTCGTCGATGGCCGTAAAGGTCGCACCACACCGAAACGCGGGCGAAATCTGCGGCAAAATGTCTCGATGTCCCCTTGGGGCGGGGTAAAAATCCGAAAATGTAAAGAAATGCAAAATACCCATCTCCGCTCAATTTGAGTCCGGAAGCATGGGTCGCGTGCCGCGATTTCATGGAGGTTAACGGTGGCGTCGCGCCCGGCTGTCGGCCTAAAGTGGCCTGATGGATGTCTTCGACTATCTGATCTACGCCGCCCTTGGCGCTGTGGCGCTGGTGCTGGCGTTCGGCCTTTACGCATTGTTCCGGGGCGGTGACTTCGGGCGCTCCTGGTCCAACAAGCTGATGCGCCTGCGGGTGTTGACCCAGGCTGTCGCGGTTGCAGTTTTGGTCGCTGCGGCCTGGTATCGGAGCCGCGGCTGAATGGTCACGCTAAATCGCATCTATACGCGCACCGGCGACGCCGGCACGACGCGACTGGCCACGGGCGCCACGGTCAGCAAAACCGATCCACGGGTCGAGACCTATGGTGCGGTGGACGAGACCAACGCCTGCCTGGGTCTGGCGCGCCTCCACACTTCCACCGATCCAGAACTGGATGCGATGCTGGCGCGAATCCAGAACGAACTCTTCGATCTGGGCGCCGACCTGTCCACGCCGGCGCGGGCGGACGAGGCCGTGGGCGCGATGTTGCGCATCCTGGAGAGCCAGGTTGAGCGCCTGGAACGCGAAATCGATGCGTTGAATGGCGCGCTGCCGGACTTGAAGTCGTTCGTTTTGCCTGGCGGCACGCCGGCGGCGGCGGCGCTGCATCTGGCCCGCACCATCTGTCGTCGAGCGGAGCGCGAGGCTGTCCGGCTTGTCGAGACAGGAGAGTCAGTCAGCGGACCGGCGCTGAAGTATTTGAACCGGCTGTCGGACTTTCTGTTCGTGGCGGCTCGCTGGGCCAACGGGCGCGGCGACGCGGAGGTGTTCTGGGTCTCTGGCGCGACGCGTTAGGGCGCCTTGGTCGGCGGAACGCGCCCGATGGCAATTTTTGCGGCGGCCTCGGCCGACTTGTCGCTGATTGTGCGACCGGTGATGTCGGAGATCAGGACCGGCTGTGCGCAGACCCTCTGATCGCCATCCCACCACTTGCGCGCGCTCTCGCAGTTCTTTCGCGGCAGGATCCATCCGACCTGCCAGACTATGGTTCCGACGACCAGCACCACAAAGGCGGCGACGAAAAACAGCTTCAGGCGCTCGATGTTCGGGTTCATGACGTGCTTTTACGTAAGGAAAGGCGGGTCTGGCTAGAGGGTTGACGTTACGCAAAAGCCGTCGCCTGTGCTTGCAAAGCTCTACGGAACCGCTATTGCCCCAGCGGCTCTTTTTTTCCGAAACCAGTTATGAGGCGCTAGCAACCCATGAAGGTGTTGGTCCCGGTCAAGCGGGTGATCGATTATAACGTCAAGGCCCGCGTCAAGGCCGATCAGACGGGTGTCGACCTCGCAAACGTCAAGATGTCGATGAATCCATTCTGCGAGATCGCGGTCGAAGAGGCTGTGCGCCTCAAGGAGAAGGGCGTGGCGACCGAAGTCGTCTCCGTCTCCATCGGGCCGATCCAGGCGCAGGAAACCCTGCGGACATCTCTGGCCATGGGCGCCGACCGCGCCATCCTGATCCAGACCGATCTGGACCTCGAGCCGCTGGCCATCGCCAAGGTGCTCATGGCGATTATCGCGGAAGAGAACCCCGATCTGGTGCTGATGGGCAAACAGGCCATTGACGGCGACAACAACGCCACCGGTCAGATGCTGGCCACCCTGCTGGACTGGCCGCAAGCCACGTTCGCCTCGGAACTGACTGTCGAAGGCGGCAAGGCAAACGTGACCCGCGAGGTCGACGGCGGTCTTCAGACCCTGGAAGTCAACCTTCCGGCGGTGGTGACCGCGGACCTGCGCCTCAATGAGCCGCGCTATGCGTCCCTGCCCAACATCATGAAGGCGAAGAAGAAGCCGCTGGACGTGAAGGAGCTGGCTTCGCTCGGTGTCGACACCGCGCCGCGCCTCAAGGTCCTCAAGGTCACCGAGCCGCCAAAGCGCACCGCCGGCATCAAGGTGGAAACCGCCGGTGACCTCGTCACCAACCTCAAGACTGCGGGAGTGTTCTAGATGGCCGTTCTCGTTATCGCCGACCATGACAATGCGACGCTCAAAGACAATACCCACAAGACCGTGACGGCGGCGCTCGCCATCGGCGGCGACGTGGACATTCTGGTCGCAGGCACGGGCACGGCTTCGATCGCCGCCGCCGCGGCCAAGATTTCCGGCGTCCGGAAAGTGCTGACCGCCGAGAGCGCGGAACTGGGCCAAGGCATTGCCGAGGCCGTGGGCGACCTGATCGTCGGCCTGATGGGCGGCTATGACGCCGTCCTGATCCCCGCGACGTCGCAGGGCAAGAACTTCAGCCCCCGGGTTGCCGCCAAGCTGGACGTCGCCCAGATTTCGGAGGTGATCGAAGTGGTCTCTGCCGATACCTTCGTGCGCCCGATCTACGCAGGGAACGCCCTGGAGACGGTGCAGTCTGCCGATTCCAAGAAGGTCCTCACTGTGCGTCCTACCGCCTTCGCGGCTGCGGCTGAGGGCGGCTCGGCCAAGGTCGAGAGCGTCACGGCTCCCGGGGCGCCGGCAAAGGTGCACTTCATCGACCAGAAGATCGTCAAATCCGCCCGCCCCGACCTGGGCGCCGCCAGGATTGTCGTGTCCGGCGGTCGTGCGATGGGTTCGGCGGAAGAATTCCAGAAGGTCATCGAGCCGCTTGCCGACAAGCTGGGCGCTGCGGTCGGGGCCAGCCGTGCGGCCGTCGATGCGGGCTATGCTCCCAACGACTACCAGGTGGGTCAGACCGGCAAAGTCGTGGCTCCGGAACTCTACATCGCCATCGGCATCTCGGGCGCGATTCAGCACCTGGCCGGCATGAAGGACTCCAAGATCATTGTGGCGATCAACAAGGACGGCGACGCGCCGATCTTCCAGGTCGCCGACTTTGGTCTGGTGGCTGACTACAAGGGCGCTGTCCCGGAACTGATGAACGCCCTGACCGCCGCCGGCGTCTAGGCCGTCGTCAGATTCAACTTGGATTAGGGCGATCCCGCAGGGGATCGCCTTTTTCGTGCCTGGCGGAAAACGGGCGACTGTGGTCGGGAATCCCCGCGAGACGTCCAATCTGCTGCGATGCAGCAAAGCGCTTGCCGCAATGCGCTGGTCGCGTGTTAGAAAGCACGCTCTAAGTTTGGGCGAAACGCGTTCGGACGTATCGAGGCCAAGACAGCATGGTTGACATCAAGACAGTCGGCATTATCGGCGCGGGCCAGATGGGTTCCGGAATCGCCCACGTCGTTGCGCTGGCCGGCTATGACGTGCTGCTGCACGACGTGAGTCCCGACAGGATCGCCCAAGGCATGTCCCTGATCGAGAAGAACATGACCCGGCAGGTCAGCCGGGGCCTGATCGAACACACGGCCATGGAAGCCGCCATGCTGCGGATCAAGGCGGCGCCCGAACTGCAGACCATCGGCGGCACGGACCTGGCGATCGAAGCGGCCACCGAGAACGAGGAAACCAAGAAGACCATCTTCCGGGCCTTGGGACCCCATCTCACCGCCGACACCATTCTGGCATCCAACACCTCGTCGATTTCGATCACCCGCCTGGCATCTGTGACCGACCGGCCTGACCGGTTCATCGGCCTGCACTTCATGAACCCGGTGCCGGTCATGAAGCTGGTGGAGATCATCCGCGGCATTGCGACGGGCCCCGCCACCTACGAGACGGCCGTCAGCTTCGCCAGATCCCTGGGCAAAACCACATCCAACGCCGAGGACTTCCCCGCCTTCATCGTCAACCGCGTGCTGGTGCCGATGATCAACGAGGCGATTTATACGCTGTATGAAGGCGTGGGCACGGTGGACGCGATCGACACCGCCATGAAGCTGGGCGCGAACCATCCGATGGGTCCGCTGGAACTGGGCGACTTCATTGGCCTGGATACGGTGCTGTCGATCATGAATGTGCTGTACGAAGGCTTGGCCGACAGCAAGTACCGCCCCTGTCCCCTGCTGACCAAATACGTCGAGGCCGGGTGGCTCGGCCGCAAATCGGGTCGCGGATTTTACGACTATCGCGGCGACGTGCCGGTCCCGACGCGCTGATCGGGAAAGACTTTAGCCACCGGACTTCAGCTTCCACGCCGCAAGAGCGTCGAAGTGGGGCCGGGCGGTGTCGGCGATGCGCTGGAGTTCTGCCGGAAGTGCCGGCGTCTCACGGGCTTCAGGCGACGCGAAGCCGGTTGAGCGCTCAACAGCGTCGTACCAGGCCGGTGCCCACACGCCGTCGCTGGAGCGCGAACCTGCCGGCCAACTCAACATCGCCGGATTGAATGCGATGTCGAGCGCGGCGCACAGAGTAGCCAGCATCGCCTGCGGGTCGGCCAGAACATCCGCACCCAGAACGACGGGCGGTGGCGATCCCAGACGCTGGGCTTCCTGGTCGAACAATTCATGCTGTCGCACGATCCCGATGTCCTCCAGCGTGACCTCGCCGCGCTTGATCACGTAGGAGGCCAGCACCTCGGCGGGGTCGCGGATCAGGAAGGCGTTGCGACGGCGCGCCACCCAATCCAGCCCAAACGCCGGCAGCATGTGGTGGGCCATTTGCTTTTCGTAGACGAAGGTGTTGCCAAACCCGTCCAGGCTCGTGACCACGTCTCGCCAGCCCTGCGGCTGTGACGCCAGAACCGCGTCACGCATCGGATGTTCCAGCCCGGTGTCCGCCAGATAGGCGGCATAGAACGGCTCATCGACGACGGTGCAATCGGCCCGGTTCTCAAAGGCCCGCATCATGGCCGTGGAGATGTTGCGGGGTCCCGACCACATAGCGATCCGCAGCGTCACAGGCCCGCGTCCCGGTCCTTCAGCGCGGTGTAAGCGGCCCGCAGCCGCCGCGTCATGGGTCCCGGCAGCGGCTGGGGCAGGGCATGGCCGTCGATGGAGCGCACCGGGGTCAGGCCGCCGAAGGTGCCGGTGACGAAGGCCTCGTCCGCTTCTGCGACATCGGCGAGTTCAAAGTCGCCGAGGGTGATGGGAATCCCGTCGTCGCGACACAGCGCGATCACATTGGCCCGGGTCACGCCGTTGAAGCAGTAGTCTCCGGTCGACGTCATGACCCGACCATCCTTCACCCAGAAGAAGTTGGTGGCGTTGCAGCTGGAGACGAAGCCGTTCGGATCCAGCATCAACGCTTCGTCGGCGCCTGCTTCGATGGCTTCCAGCAGGGCGCGGATCAGGTTCAGGCGGCTGTGAGAATTCAGCCGCATGTCGAACATCTCGGCCGGCGTGCAGATCACTGTGGAGGTCGACAGGGAAAGTCCGCGGGTCACGATCTCGGGAGATGGGTCCTTGTACTCCGCCATAATCACAATGGTGGGCCGGCCCAGCCAATTCCGAGGATCCTGGTTCGCGGCCGCCTTTTCGCCACGCGTCACCATCAGCCGAAGGTGGGCGCCGTGCTCCATGCCGTTTGCGGCCAGGGTGCGATGGATTTCCGCCGTCAGCGCTTCGCGAGTCATGCCGATGTCGAGGGCGATATCAGACAGGCCCTGCCACAGACGTTGAAGGTGGGTTTCCAGAAACAGCAGTCGTCCATGGTGCAGCCGCAGGCCTTCCCAGACCCCGTCCCCCAGCACAAACCCCGCGTCAAAGACCGACACCCTGGCCTCATCGCGGGGAACCAGGCTGCCGTTCACATAGATCCGCAGGTCCGCGTTGCGCGGATCGGTGGTGAAATCCTGACTTCCGGCCATGCGCAGCCTTACCTATCTCAGACCAGCGCCTCGAACTCGTCCACCAGTCGTTCAAGCTGTTTCATGCCCGCCGCCCAGAACGCTTTCTCGCGGGGGTTCAAGCCGAACGCGGCCAAGGCCTCAACGTAGGTGACGGTGCCACCGGCGGCCAGCAGCTTCTCATAGGCGGGCACGAAGGCGGCCGGGTCCTCGCGGCGCTTTTCCATGAGGCTGCGGACCAGCAGGTCCCCGAACGCGTAGGCGTAGACGTAGAAGGGCGCATGGACGAAGTGGTTGATGTAGGCCCAGAACGACTCATAGCCCTTGCCCAGACGGATCGCCGGACCGAGGCTCTCGCTCATGGTCTCCATCCAGAGTTCGCCGATGGCCTCAGCGGACAGTTCCCCCTGAACGCGGGCGTCATGGAACCGGGTCTCGAAGCGGTGGAAGGCGATCTGGCGGACGACGGTGTTGATCCCGTCCTCGATCTTGCCGGCTAGCAATCCACGCCTCTCGGCTGGCGACGCCTCGGCCAGCAGTTTCTCGAAGACCAGACCCTCGCCGAAGATCGAGGCGGTCTCCGCAAGCGTCAGCGGCGTGTCCGCCAGCAACGTGCCCATCGGCTGGCACATGGTCTGGTGGACGGCGTGGCCCAGCTCGTGGGCAAGTGTCAGCACGTCGCGCCGCTCGCCCATGTAGTTCATGAACACATAGGGATGGCGTTTCGCCGTGACCGGATGAGCGTAGGCGCCGGACTGCTTTCCGGCGCGGGGCCGGGCGTCGATCCAGGGCTTGTCGAAGAAGGTCTCGGCTGTCTTCGCAAACGACGGAGCCAGCGCCGTGAAACTCTCCAGCACGATGGATCGGGCCTCGGTCCACGAAAAGGTCCTGGGCGCTGCTTCGTCCAGGGGGCAGTTGCGATCCCAGTGATCCAGCACCTTGCGGCCCATGATCCTGGCCTTGAGGCGATAGTAGCGATGGCTGACGGTTTCATAGCCGTCGACCACGGCGGCTTCGAGGGCGGCCACGGCGTCGGCGTCCACTTCATTCGCCAGGTGCCGGCCGGCGGCGGGGGAGGCAAACTTCCGCCAACGGTCTTCGACCTGTTTTTCAAAAGCCAGGGTGTTGAGCGAAAGGGCGAGTGTCGGGGTCCGCTCGGCCAGGGCCTTGGACAGGGCCATGGCGGCGGCTTTCCGCCGCCGGGTGTCGGGGTCCGACATACGGTTGAGCGCCTCGGCCAGGGTCAGAGTTTCCCCCTCGACCCGCGCGGTCAAGCCCGCCAGCGTGTCGTCGGTCAGACGGCCCCAGTTCGCGACGGCTGGCGCCTTGTCGATCAGCAGGCGCTCGAGTTCGGCGCTGAGCTCGTGGGGCCGTCCCGCACGGACCCGCCGAAGCCAGGGTTTCCAGCGCCTGGCGGCAGGATAGGCCTTGAGCGCGTCCTCGAGCTCGGCGTCCTCGAGCTGATTGATCTCGAGCGTGAAGAACAGGCTCATGGCCGCGATCTGCGAGGTGCGTGTGCGCAGGTCGGATTCAAATTTCGACCAGGCGGGGTTGTCGCGCTGGGTCGAGGCCGACAGCGAGCCAAAGGCGCCGACGCTCCACATGGCGTTGGTGGCGTCTTCATAGAGCTGGATGCCGCGATCAATCAGCCCGCCCAACGCTTCAGGCTCCGCGCGGCTGGCCAGCATCTCTCCTTCGAGTTTGGCCAACTCGGTGTTGAGCCGCTCGGACTCCTTCAGATCGCTCTCGATGCGAGGATCTTCACGGCTGTCGTAGAGGTCATCGAGCCGCCATTCGGGCAGGCCATCGGTCTTGAGGGGAGCGTTCATGCCGTCAGCTTAGCCTCACATCTTCTGGGTCGCGAGCAGGATTGATGTCTCTGTCGCCGCAATACCCGTGATCTGCCGGATGTTGTCCAGTGTCGCGCTGAACGCCGCCAGAGTCTCCACGTCGAGTTCGGCGATCAGATCCCATCGACCGTTGGTGGTGTGGACTGCCGCCACCTCGGGGAAGCCCTTCAGCGACATAACCACCGAGGCCGAGCGCTCGCCTTCGATGGCGATGGATGTGATGGCGCGCACCCGGTTGGCGTCGACGTCCGGGCGGGTCTTGACGGTGAATCCCTGGATGTCGCCCCGGCTCAACAGCCGGTCCAGGCGATTCTGCACCGTGCCGCGTGAGATCTTCAGGGTCTTGGCCAGAGCGGCGGCCGGCGTGCGGGAATCAAGGCGCAGGAGGCGGATCAGGCCACGATCCAGATCATCAAGCATAACGCCACCTATTCCTAGCAATATGATCCATCATAGATCAAATGGTATCACTCTGCATGCTATTCGCTAACATCTGAACGCGCCACTCTCACGGCCTGAAACCCGTCGGAGTTCACGCATGAACGGCCAGCCCTTTTTCCTGATGACCGACGCCTCGGCGTTTGACGTTCGCTACAAGATCAATCCCTGGATGGACCCCAGGGGCTGGACCCCGGCGGATGCGGCCGCGGCGCGCCACGCGTCAAAGACCCTGCGATCGGCTCTGGAAAGCGCCGGTGCGCGCGTGGAAGTTCTCGGCGCAGTCAATGGCCTGCCGGATCTGGTGTTTCCGGCCAACGCCGCCGTGGTGCTGGACGGCGTGGTGCTTCTGGCCCGGTTCCGTCATGCCGAACGCCAGGGTGAGGAAGCGGTCTTCCGGGCCGCCTTCCAGAGCCTGAAGACCCGCGGCCTGGTGCGCGAGATCGTCGACCTGCCGGACGGCCTGTTCCACGAGGGCGCGGGCGACGCGATCTGGGATGCGGATCGCGGCCACTTCTGGTGCGGCTATGGACCCCGGTCCAGCCAGGGCGCGATCCGGGTGGTCCGCAACACCTTCAACCGGCCGATCGTGGCGCTGGAGCTGGTCAGCGACCGATTCTACCACCTCGACACCTGTTTCTGCCCGCTGGCCGGCGGCAAGCTGCTCTACTATCCGGCGGCGTTCACCGCTGAGGCGCAGGCGACGATCCGGGATCTGGTTCCGGAGGCCCTGCGTATCGAGGCGACGCCTGAAGAAGCCGCCGCCTTCTGCGTAAATGCCGTCAACCTGGGTCGCCAGGTGATCATGGCCCGCGCGCCCAACAGCCTCAGGACCAAACTTGAGGCCCAAGGCTGCAGCCTGACCGAAGTGGACCTGGATCCCTTCATCCTGTCGGGCGGCGCGTCTTACTGCATGACCCTGCGCCTGGACCGCGTCAGCGCCCCCGCCCTTCAAGCCGCCGAACAGGGAGCACCCGAATGAACGATATCGCCCTGACCCGATCATTGACCGCGCGCTACGTCGAGACCGAAGCTCGGCTCGGCGCCAAGAACTACAAGCCGCTGGACGTGGTGCTGACCCGCGGCGAAGGCGTCCATGTCTGGGATGTGGACGGCAACCGCTATCTGGACTGCCTGTCGGCCTATTCGGCGGTAAACCAGGGCCACTGCCATCCGAAGATCCTGGCCGCGATGACCGAGCAGGCCGGCAAGCTGACCCTGACCTCGCGGGCGTTCCGCAACGACCAGCTGGCACCCTTCTACGAGGAGCTCTGCGCGCTGACCAACAGCCACAAGGTGCTGCCGATGAACTCGGGTGCCGAGGCGGTGGAGACGGCGCTGAAGGTGGCCCGCAAGTGGGGCTATGAGGTCAAGGGCGTGCCGGATGGCATGGCCGAGATCATCGTCTGTTCGGAGAACTTCCACGGCCGCACAGTGGCCATCGTGGGCTTTTCCAGTGACCCGCAGTCGCGCGGCGGTTTTGGTCCATTTCCGGCCGGTTTCAAGACGGTGCCGTTCGGCGACGCCGACGCGCTGGAGACCGCCATTGGCCCCAACACCGTGGCCTTCCTGGTCGAGCCCATTCAGGGCGAGGCCGGGGTGATCATTCCGCCCTCCGGCTATCTGAAGCGGGCGCGTGACCTCTGCACCCGGCACAATGTCATCCTGATCCTCGACGAAATCCAGACGGGCCTGGGCCGCACCGGCAGGCTGCTGGCCGAAGAACACGAGGGCATTGAGGCGGACCTGACGCTGATCGGAAAGGCCCTGTCCGGCGGGTTCTACCCGGTGTCAGCGGTGCTTTCGAACACCGAGGTGATGGATGTCCTGCACCCCGGCGAGCATGGCTCTACCTTCGGCGGCAACCCCCTGGCCTGCGCCGTGGCGCGCACGGCGCTGAAGGTGCTGGTCGAGGAAGGCATGATCGAGAACGCCGCGCGGGTCGGCGACCGCCTGCGGGCCGATCTGACGGGCATCACGTCGTCCAAGGTCCGCGAGGTGCGCGGCCGGGGCCTGATGATCGCCGTCGAGCTGCACCCCGAGTTCGGCGGCGCGCGTCCGATCTGCGAGGCGCTGCAGGCCCGCGGCCTGCTGGCCAAGGAGACCCACGACCACACCATCCGCATCGCCCCGCCGCTGATCCTGACTGAGGATCAGGCCGACTGGATCGCCGAGCAGTTCGCGGCGGTGCTGTAGGCGATCAGCCGGCGGGCTTTGCGCCCGCCGCCGCCTGCGTCTGCTTGATCCGCGCCAGGGTCAGCAGATAGGCGCGGATGTTTTCGGCCTCCTGGGGCGACAGGTACTTCGCAAAACCGACCATGCCCTTGGACTTGAGCGCCCCGTCGATCACCACCGACCTGAAGTCGGCCTCGGTACGCAGCATCTGCGAGACCCTGAGGTCCGCCAGATAGCCGCCAACGGCGCCGCCGCCGTGGCAGCCGACGCAGTTGTTCTGGAACGTCGCAAAGCCGGCCTTGGGATCGCCCTTCGAGGTCACGCTCGCCAGGTCGAGGGTGGGCGTTGGCGCGACCTTGTAGTCGGGCGCGACGACCTTGCCGCCCAATTTGAAGACCATCAGGCGGCCCGGCATCCGGACCGGGTCTCCGTTCAGCGCACTGGCGAAGGTGGCGCCGGCCCCGCCGTAGCCGACCATCAGGGCCACATACTGTTCGCCGTCGAGCTCATACGTTGAAGCCGGCGCAACGACGCCGTTCTGGGTCCGATAGTTCCAGAGTTTTGCGCCGGTCGCGGCGTCATAGGCCGTGAAGCCGCCGTCGGCAGAACCCTGAAAGACCAGATTCCCCGCCGTGGAGAGGATGCCGGCGTTCCAGAAATGCGGGTGATTCACCGTCCAGCGGGCTTTCTGGGCGACTGGATCCCAGGCGACGAGCTTTCCTGATGTGGTGGCCTTGATCGCCGCCATCTGAGCCTTTTCGCTCGGCAATCCCATCAGCAGCGTATCGAGACCCAGATTCACCGCGCCCTGCCGGTGCGTATAGGTCTTCTGGTCGCCATAGACGCTGGCCGCCACCTGGGCCGGGATGTAGACCAGCCCGGCTTTCGGATTGAACGCCATCGGATGCCAGTTGTGCGAGCCGAGCGGGCCCGGCTCGATCAAGGCGGGGCGGGTCTGGTAACGCACGCCCGCGGCCTCGACCGGTCGACCGGTCTTCAGGTCAACCTTGGTGGCCCATGTGACCGGGGCGAACGGCTCCGCCGAGATCAACTGGCCGGTGGCCCGGTCGATCACATAGAAAAAGCCGTTCTTGGGCGCCTGCATCAGCACCTTGCGGTCCTGACCGGCGATCTTCAGGTCAGCCAGCATGATGTGCTGGGTGGCGGTATAGTCCCAGCTCTCGCCGGGCGTGGTCTGATAGTGCCAGACGTATTCGCCGGTGTCGGGCTTCAGCGCCAGGATCGAGGACAGGAACAGGTTGTCGCCTTTGCCTCCGGACCGCTTCATGTGGTTCCAGGGGTTCCCGTTGCCGATCCCGAAATACATGATGTCGAGCGCCGGATCGTAGGCCATGGCGTCCCACGCTGTACCGCCGCCGCCACTTTCTTTCCACGCACCGTCCGACCAGGTGGCGTTGGCCTTCTCGGCCATCACCTTGTCCGACGCCGCACCATCCGGCGCGCCGGTGGGGTTGGGAACTGTATAGAAGCGCCAGGCCTGTTTGCCGGTGGCGGCGTCATAGGCGGTGATGTAGCCGCGCACGCCGTATTCAGCCCCGCCGTTGCCGATCAGTACCTTGTCCTTCACCACGCGCGGCGCGCCGGTGATGGTGTAGGGCTTGGAGTTGTCGGTGGTCTGAACGGTCCAGGCGACAGCGCCGTCCTTGGCGTTCAGGGCGACCAGACGACCATCCAGGGTGCCGACGTAGACGCGACCCTTCCAGATCGCGACGCCGCGGTTGACCACGTCGCAGCAGGCGTCGAAACCCTTGGCCCGGTCGACCTTGGGGTCCCAGGTCCAGAGCTGCTTGCCGGTCTTCGCATCGAAGGCGAACACCTTGGACCAGGCGGTGGTGGTGTAGAGCACCCCGTCCACCATCAGCGGCGTCGCCTCCTGGCCCCGATCGGTGTCGAAGTCGGCGAACCAGGCCAGGCCCAGGTCCTTGACCGTGCTGGCGTTGATCTTGTCCAGCGGGCTGTAACGCTGCTCGGAATAGTCCTTGCCGTAGGAGAGCCATTCGCCGTTCGTGGCCGCGGCCTCGATGCGCTTGCCGTCCACGTTCCCGGCACCCGGCTTCTGGCAGCCCACGACGGTAGCGGCCAACGCAAGCGCCAGCCCGATACGGATGAGGTTCATGATCACTCCCGGTGGTCGGCGTCTCCACCCGCGCCGATCCGCCCCCACTATGGCGCGGTGATCGTCGCGGGCAAGCCTGTTGCGGGGGAAACGGGCATCAAGCCATCGCCGCGACCTGGTAGAGGAAGTCGACGAAGCCCAGTGTCGCGCCGTCCATCCCCATCAGGCCGGGCCGCGCGCTGTCGATCAGGAAGTACTCGTTGGGCGCATGCGCACCCGAGCCATGGCCCAGCCCGAACTGACCAGCGGGCAGGTTGAGCGGGGGGCCGGTAAAGGTGACGCCCGGCCAACTCCCGGCCAGGCGCGGATAGAGCGTCACCGGGGCACCCATCTTCTTGTAGGTGGCCACCTGGGCCTGGGTCAGGGCGGCGTTCTCGTCGGTCTGGGTCGGGCCATAGCCGCCGGTAACCCTCACCTCAACGTCGGTGAAGCCGCGCTTGTCGAGGTGCGCGCGCAGCTTTTGCTTCGTGTCCTCGAAGGTCATGTCGGGCACCAGACGCACCTCCAGCTTGGCGGTCGCCTTGCCCGGAAGGATGGTCTTGCCACCCGGCCCCTGATAGCCGGCGATCAGGCCCTGGATGTTGACGGTGGGCACGGCGGCCAGTCGCTCCATTGACTGCTCCCAGGTCATGTTGCCGATCCAGCGCTGCACGCCCAGCAGGCGTTTGGCCGAGGCCTCGTCGGTCCCGGCGGCCGTGGCGGCGATCAGCTCGCGCTGGCGGGGCGTCAAAGGCCGGACCATCTCCTGCACCCCGTCGATCACGACGGTGTTGCCGTCCGGACTGACCAGCGAGGAGAGCGCCGCCACC
>JANNFM010000220.1:0-1599 GCA_031379795.1 Alphaproteobacteria bacterium | reverse complement strand
CCAGGGAAATGACGACGTGGTCGGGATGAACGCGATCGCCAGAGGCAACCGTCCTGCCTGAGGAGCGACAGGGATTTGGCCTGTCCTTTGTGGCTTCTTTGTTTGGCTCCTGCAGTCCCAGCTTGCCGGCCGCCAGAATGTTGATGATCGAATAGTTGCCCTCGTGGCAGGCGTACTCGAAAAGCGCCGTGGCCGGTGCGAAGACGTACTCGCCCGTGAAGGGCTGCTTGTAGAGATAGGGGTCGGTCACCTGAAATTCGTAGTGGATCTGGGTCGGCGACGTCCGGGTGAAGCGCTCGACCACCTTGGTCTGCGGTGAGAGGACAAGGCTCTCTCCGCCCTTCGTCAGACCGGGGCGATAGTTCGAGGTTTCGACGACGAGGACCCCACCCTCCCAGCGCCCCGTGGAGTCGCCGATCCATGAGGGCGGTGAATGCGGGCTGCGACCGGCATCCAGGCGGACGATCCGTGCGTCATGATACCGTTCGGCCAGGATGACCACATATCCGGGCGCTTCCAGGATTTGAATGACATTCGCGTCGGCGGTGGGGATGCTGGGCGCGCCGCCGGTGTCGGAAGCTAGACAACGTTCGTCCTGCGGGCGGACTTCGACGTTGTGATAACCCCGCCGGCGTTTTGGCTCGATCCCCAGGTCGGCCTTGGCCGCGGCGGTAAAGGGCAGTTTGCCGTTCGCGGGCTCGATGAGGATCGACGACCGGATTTCGCCGCGCACCCGCATAAGTCCCCAACCGGCCTCAGGAAATTCCGACGTCGCCTGACCAAGCTCGTCGGTGCCGACATTGACACCGCCGGAGGGTTTGAGCTTGGTCTCCCATGCGTGAGCCTGCTCCGGCGTGAGCACGAGGGTCTTCAGTTCGTCAGGTCGTTCAAGTTCGGTGAAGGACGCGCCGCTCCACAGGCCCTCGAGGGCCGCGGACGGCGGACGCGCCGTCGGCTTTTCGCGTGCAATGGCCGCAGTCGCCAGGCTCAGCAGGGTCAGACCCAGGATCAGAGCGTTTCGCACAGCTATGCCCCCACCCCGGCGTCCCGACGAATCCGCGCCACCATGGAGGCTAGCCCGTTCGACCGCTGTGACGAGAGCGCCCCGGTCAGGCCCAGGGTCTCGAACGCGGTCTTGACATCGAACGCCAGAATCTCGGCTGGCGAGTGACCCGAATAGAGCCTGAGCAGGATGGCGATCAGGCCCCGGACAATGTGGGCGTCAGAGTCGCCGCGAAACGCCAGCGCGCCACCGAGGCCGCGTTCCGTCACCAGCCAGACCTGGCTGGCACACCCGCGCACCTTGTGATCATCCGTGCGCTCGGCGTCGGTCAGCGGGGCCAGGTCCTTGCCCAGTTCGATTACAGAGCGATAGCGCTCCTCCCAGTCGCCCAGAAGGTCGAACTCGTCGACGAGTTCCGCGAGCACGCTGTCAATCTCGGCCATGGGCGCGACTTAAGGAGGCGCAGGCGCGGTAGCAACCCGTGATCAGGCGCGCGGCAGGGTCACGGTGACGCTCAGCCCCTTGCCCGGCGGTGACTTCAGGACCATGCGACCTGACATGGCCTGGCAGGTCAGCAGACAGATCGGCAGGCCGAG
>JANNFM010000413.1:0-6414 GCA_031379795.1 Alphaproteobacteria bacterium | reverse complement strand
CACCAGCACTTCGCCGAAAATCACCATCCAGCGCGCCCGGATCAGAGTTCGCAGGCGCAGATGCCCGCGTCGAATGTCGGCGGTGGTCCAGACGTCTTGCGCTGGCGCAGTGGCGGCCGTATCGAACCCGATTGGCGGGCGTACATCCGTCATCGCCGACCCCGGCAAGGAAACATGGCCATGTCCAGACGCATCCAGATCCTCGTTGCGGTGCTGGTGATTGCGCTCTCCCTTCTTGTCGGCCTTGCCATTCGCAAGGGGGGGGCAGGCTCCTCGACGCCCGGTGTCGCCATCGGTGGACCGTTCCAGTTAACTGACACCTCAGGACGCAACGTCGATCAGGAGATCCTGGAGGGCAAGTGGAGCGTTGTCTTCTTTGGTTTTACGCATTGCCCGGACATCTGCCCGACCACCCTGTTCGAAATGGCGCAGGTCGAGCCGTTGATGGGGGCTGACGCCTCAAAACTCCAGACAGTGTTCATTTCTGTGGACCCAGGTCGCGATACCGTGGCGCAAATGAAGGCCTATGTAGCAAATGACGCCTTCCCCAAGCGGTTGGTCGGCCTGACTGGCTCGTCCGCTCAGGTGGACGTCGCCGCCCGAGCCTATCGTGTCTACTATCAGAAGGTCGGAGACGGCGCTGACTATCAGGTCAATCACGCGGCCTACAGCTATCTGATGAACCCGAAGGGCCGGTTCGCTTGCGTGCTGGCCTACGAGCTGACGCCGGAACAAACAGCGGCGAAAATTCGTGCGGCAATGCAGCAAGGCGACCGCGCAGAGAGCTGCTGATTTTCGCCTGAGACACGAAGCCGCTTGCGGAGGCCGTTAACGTTCCGCATGCTATGCTGCGGCGCACAATGAGATTGAGTCACCAATGCTCTACTCCCTCTACGAGACCAGCTACTACGGTGCAGCGCCGATGCGTGCGATCGCATTGGCGACCCGGAATTTCTGGAGTTCGCCGCTTAATCCGGCGGCGGACACCCCGTTGGGCCGGCGACTGTTCGCCACTGCGGACCTCTTCGCCAACATGACCCGGCGCTACGGCAAGCCCGGCTGGGGCATCGACGACGTCACCATCAATGGCAAGGTCGTGCGGGTCCGCCCGACAACGGTCTGGTCGAGCCCCTGGTGCAAGCTGACCCATTTTGCCCGCGAGACCTCAGATCTTCGCCGCGCCGGCAAGACCGAGCTGGAGCCAGCGTTGCTGATCGCAGCGCCCCTGTCCGGACACTATGCCACCCTGCTGCGCGGTACGGTCGAGGCCTTCCTGCAGGATCACGACGTTTTCATCACCGAGTGGACCAACGCTCGTGACGTCCCGTTCGTGGAAGGACGCTTCGACTTCCACGATTACATCAACCACATCCGCGACATGCTTCGCCAGATGGGCCCCCGGCCGCACGTCGTCGCTGTTTGTCAGCCCGGTCCTCCGGTTTTGGCCGCCGCCGCCCTGATGGCCGAAGACAACGAAGAGAGCCGTCCGGCGTCGATGACCTTCATGGGCTCACCGATCGACGCGCGCCTGTCGCCGACCGTAACCAATAAGCTGGCCGAGGATCGCCCCTTCGCCTGGTTCGAATCCAACATGATCTACAATGTGCCGCCCCCCTATCTGGGGACAGGTCGGCGCGTCTATCCAGGGTTCGTGCAACTGGCCAGCTTCATGTCGATGAACATCGAGAAGCATAAGGAAGCCCATCAGAACTATCTGAAGCAGCTGATGGCCGGCGACGGCGACAGTGCCGACAAGCACCTGGAATTCTATGATGAATATCTCTCGGTGCTGGACCTGACCGAAGAGTTCTATCTGCAGACCGTCGACGTGGTGTTCCAGCGCCACCTGCTGCCCAAGGGCGAACTCTACCATGAAGGCCGCCGCGTCCGCCCCGAGCAGATCACCGACATCGGCCTGATGACCGTCGAAGGCGAGAACGACGACATCTCCGGCATCGGCCAGACCCAGGCAGCGCACGATCTGTGCACCAGCCTGCCGCCGGAACTGAAGATCGATTACGTCCAGCCGCACGTCGGCCACTACGGCGTCTTCAACGGCAAGCGGTTCCGCGAGGAAATCTATCCTCGGGTCCGTGACTTCGTCCGGCAGGTTGAGCACGCACAGCCTCGCGCCAATGTGCGCCAGCCCGTTGCTGCGTCAGCCGACGTGGTGTCGATCCGGTCTCGCAGCGCGAAGCGCTGAAGCGGACTTCGCTTCGCAAAACCGGGGCGACGCCGTAGTTTTGCTTGGTGAGTCTCTTCAAATCTCCTCTGAGCGATGGCGACCGGCTGGATGTGTGTGGCACGCTCGTGCGCCTCAAGGTCAACCCCCGTGCGCGGCGGGTGTCACTGCGTCTGGACCGGACCCGGCGTGAGATCATCGCCACCGCGCCCTCGCCCCGACGTCTGGCCGAGGCCGCTGCCTTCGCCCGGGCACGCGCGGGCTGGATCACGGCGCGCCTCGCAGAGCTCCCCGAGACCTCGCCACTCTATCCCGGCCTGCTCATCGAGGTATTCGGGCGTCCCGTACGTCTGGAGCCCGGAACCGGTCGCGCGCGGTGGATCGAGCCCGAGGATGGTTCCACCCCACGGATCGTAGCGATGGGCGAAGGCGAGGGCTTTGCCCGGGCCGTCATTCTGGTGATCCGCAAAAAGGCGGCCGAGGTGCTTGGCGAGCGCACGGCGCACTATGCCGCGCGGCTCGGCGCGACAATGCCAAAAGTCTCGGTGGCCGACGCGAAGTCGAGGTGGGGCTCCTGCAAACCCGGCCCGCGCGGAACGCCCGGCGTGATCCGCTATTCCTGGAGACTGGCCCTGGCACCGTTCGAGGTGGCGGATTATGTGGCCGCCCATGAGTGCGCCCACCTGCTGGAACTGAACCACGGCCCGCGCTTCTGGGCGCATGTCCGTGATCTGGTCGGCGACGAGCGAGGCCACCGTGCCTGGCTACGGGCCGAGGGTGCGCGGCTACATGCCTTCGGGCGTTGACGTCAGTAGGTTGGCTCTTGCCGCGGCCGCTCCCTGGCCTGGCGATCGAACTCAGAGGGCGGAGGTTCGTCGCGGCCACCATCGAAAACGCCCGCGACGCCCTCGATGAGCTGGTCGATGGGGCCCTGGGGCTCCGGCAGTTCCCCGCCAGGGATTGGCTGAACCTTCAGACGGGGCAGCGCGGCGGTCATATAGTCCTTCCAGATCCCGGCCGGTGCGGAGCCGCCGGTCACGCGCTTCATGGGCTTGTTGTCGTCCTTGCCGACCCAGACCGCGGTGACGAAACCGCCCGTGTAACCGACGAACCAGGCGTCGCGGTAATCGCTGGTGGTGCCGGTCTTGCCAGCCAGGTCGAAGCCCGGGACACTGGCGCGCGTACCGGTGCCGCCGGTGATCACCCCACGCATCATCGAGACCATATAGGCCAATGCTGGTTGGCCGATGACCGCCTGTCGCGGCGCACGATCGACGCCCCGGTCATAGAGAATGCGGCCCTTTGAGGTGCGAATCCGTTCGATCCCGTAGCCCTTGGCAAACACGCCGCCGTTGGAAAACGGCGCGTAGGCCTGGGCCATCTCCAACGGGCTGACCTCGACGGCGCCCAGGGCCATTGAGGGATCAAGCTGTATCGGCGAGGTGATGCCAAGACGCCGGGCCGTAGCGGCCACGTTCGACGCGCCCAGTTCCTCCGTCAGTCGGGCAGCCACCGTATTGACCGACTGGGCCAGGGCCGTGCGCAGGGTGATCGCGCCCAGGAACTGGCCGGTATAGTTCTTGGGTTCCCAGGTTCCGATCTTGATCGGTTCATCGGAGACCGGGGTCTCCGGCGTGCGTCCGGCCTCCATGGCGGTCAGATAGACGAAGGGCTTGAAGGCTGATCCGGCCTGGCGACGCGCTGTCGTCGCCCGATCAAACTGGGACTGCAGATAGTTGGTGCCGCCGACATACGCGCGGATGCGACCCTCGCCGTCGAGGGACACCAGCGCGCCCTGCTCGACACCCTGGCTGGCGGCGGCGGCCACACCTCGCTGGATCGCCTGTTCAGCGCTGGCCTGCAGGGGCAGATCCAGGGTGGTCTCGACGACCAGGTCCTCGGTGGGTTCGCCGACCAGGGCGCGGACCTGATCGTCCACCCAGTCGGTGAAGTACTGCGCCCGTTGGTTGGCCAGAACCGGATTGACCCGCACCTTGACCCGGATGGCGGCGTCGCGTTCCGCAGGGGTGATGAAGCGGGCCTCGACCATCTCGTTCAGCACGATCGTGGCGCGGCGGGCGGCGCGGTCGGTCGAGGCGACCGGCGAATAGCGTGACGGGCCCTTCATCACGCCGGCCAGTAGCGCGCTCTCGCCCAGGGTCAGCTGCCCGGCAGGTTTACCGAAGTAGCGCTGCGAGGCAGCCTCGATGCCATAGGCCCCGGCCCCGAAGTAGACCCGGTTGAGATAGAGCTCGAGGATCTGCTTCTTGGAGAACCTGGCCTCCAGCCAGACAGCCAGGATCAGCTCCTGGGCCTTGCGGCGATAGTTCTGGTTCAGATCGAGGAACAGGTTGCGCGCAAGTTGTTGGGTGATGGTCGAGCCGCCGCGGAGCGGGCCCCCCTCGCCGCGATGCTGCATGTTGTAGATCTGGCTGCGCGCGATGCCCCAGGGGTTGAAGCCGAAGTGCCAGTAGTACCAGCGATCCTCGATGGCGATGAAGGCCTTGGGCACATAGGGCGGCAGCTTGTCGAGATCGACGGTGGCCGCCGCCTGGCTGCCCCGGACCGCCAACAAGCCGCCGGATCGATCCAGATAGGACACCGACGGCTGGCGCTGGGTGTCATAGAGTTTCGAGGTGTCCGGCAGGTCGACCGCGAAAACCGCAAAGAACGCGACCAGAAAAATCATCGCCCAGACGCCCAGCACCAGCGTCCCATAGATCAGCGATTGCAGGAAAGAACGCCTGGGCCGCTCACCCTTTGGCGACTTCGCATGGGCCATGAATGCGGGGTCCTGAGCGTTGATTGGGCCGCCCTGCCGGGGCCGTTGCCATATGCTAAAGCCACGGAACGCTCAACATGATTGACGAGATGTGAACGCGTCGCAAAGACGCGTCGCCATGGCCCTGCGGTTCCGCAGATCAGGTCTGCATTCCCGCATAGCGGTAGTTCGCAAATCGCTGTTGCAGCCTTGATCTTAACACTGTTATCTTAGCGTTGTTCAGTTCGAGGCGTGCCGAGGGTGGGGATACCCGAAGCGAACACAAAACGCCGCGAACCGGGCCGGCACTCAAATCCTTGACGCCGATACTCCCCGAAACGCTGGAGGGCTCAATGAAGCTCCAACTGATTGCGGCCTGCGCCGCCCTGATCACCTTGTCTTCCGGATCGGCCTTCGCCGCCGACACCATCACTGCCAAGCTGTCCGCCCCCGTCGCCGCCAAGACCAAGGTCATCGCCGGCGGTGCCATCTTCAACTGCGAAGCCGACGCCTGCGTCGCCGTCGCCAAGTCGCAGACCTATTCGGTCGCGGCCTGCAAAATGATCGCCGACAAGGTTGGCGCCGTGGCCTCGTTCGCTGGCCAGAAGTCCTTCGACGACACCAAGCTTTCCGACTGCAACGCCAAGGTCATGGCCAAGGCCGGCGGCGCGACCACGCTCGCCAAGCAGTAACCCAAGCTCCCAGCAGCTCTGACCTTGAGCTTCTGTCGCACTGGCCCGCCGGGAAACCGGCGGGCCTTCTTTTTGGGGCGGGATGGTGAAGGGGTAGCGACGGAAAACACGGAAGACACGGAAAGGTGCCGGGGAGCCGTGGGCCGAGCCGAGGGTTATCTTTGGGGATCATCCGCCCACAGTTTGTCATCCACCCAAAGTTTGTCATCCCGGTTTCGCCGCTTGGCGAAGACCGGGACCCATAAGCTCCGGGGGTGGTGCGGTGGTGCAGCGTCGCCGCTGCGACAGGACAGCAAGCGTCGGCGTTTATGGGTCCCGGTCTTTCGCTGACGCGAAAACCGGGATGACAACGTGGGGGTGGGAGATGCGCCCCGCAGCGTCAGCCGCTGCCGCGCCAGGGTGGGGCGGCCATGGCGGTGAGGACGGCGTCGAGGGGTGGTGGGCCTTGCGGGCCGGGGTCGTCGCCGGGGTAGGCCTTGCAACGGCGCTGGCGTTTGGGCTTGGCGTTGGCGGCTTCATGGCTTCTGACCCACCAGTCGGAGAGGCGGGCCAGACCGTCGCGGTGCTTGCGCTGGGGGTCGAGGGTCTCGGCCTGCTGGTCCAGCAGATCAGAGAGGTCCTTGATGTGGATGTCGAGAGAGGTATCCGAACTCTCGTAGTCGGCTTCGCTCTCGTGGTCGGTCTCGACGTAGGGTGTGGGCGTGCGTGCAGAACGCTCGCTCCGTGACGGCGCGTCTTCGACAGCCGTGACCGGCTCAGCCGCAAAACGTTCAAGTTCG
>JANNFM010000183.1:0-2090 GCA_031379795.1 Alphaproteobacteria bacterium | reverse complement strand
CTGGTATTGTCCGGCACGAGAAGATGCGGGGCGCCGCCAATCGCCGCGCTGAAAACCGGGGCCGCCGGGCCGGGATGATGGGGGTTCACGGCCCGATCCGCCCGACCCCGGGCGTTTCCGCGACCGCCGTTACCGCTCGGAGCGATGAAAGCTTGATCAGCGCGCAGTTTCAGGCGACCTTGCCGTCAATCGGCAGGCCACTTGGGGAATGTCGGTTTGAGCAGGGGCGTGAACCGCCCAAAAGGGGTCCGCCTTTCCGGGTCGCGGCGTGTCAAAACACCAATATACAAAGGAATTTCAGCGATGGCTTGGCTTTCCCCGGGATCATCAACAGGCGGTGGGTTCATCGACCTCGGCGCGACCAACAATCTGTTCATCGCCGCCCAGGTGTCGATTTCGGTGGCACCGGGTCTTTTTGGCTTTGTCGGCTTTGGGACTGCGCAGCGTGCGGTGATCCTTGGTACGATTGCAAGCGAGATTGGCGGTGTCATGGGGGCCAACTCGTTGTCGATAAGCTGGTTGCAGGTTGGCGCGACCGGTCGCGTGCAGGGATTCAAAGACTACGGGTTCTACCTCAATGGCGGTGGCCGGATCGAGAACGCGGGCACGATCTCGTGCTTCGAGGGCATCGGCGTCAATATCGTCAAGTCCGGCGCGAACTCGGCGACGATCATCACCAACTCCGGACTGATCGAGGGCGCGACCGATGGCATCCGGGTCAATAGCGACGCTACCTTTGGCGTGACGTTGACCAATTCCGGCGTCCTGCAAGGCGGTACTGCTGCCTACCAGGATGTCTCGACCGCGGCCCACCAGGACTACATCACCAACACCGGGTCGGTCATCGGCGATGTCCTGCTGGGCAATGGCGACGATCTTTTCGACGGGCGACTGGGCAACCATCAGGGTCTGTTGGACGGTGGGGCGGGCAATGACCGGCTTTATACCGGATCCGGCAGCCAAAGCCTTTTCGGCGGCGACGGCAACGACACGATGATCGGCGGCGCCGGGGCGGACAGTTTCTTTGGCCAGGACGGATTCGACATTGTCTCTTACAGTTCGGCGACCAGCCGGGTCGTCGCTAGTTTGGCCACCGAAGGCACAGTGGGCGACGCGGCAGGCGATGTGTTCAAGTTCATCGGCGTGGTCGACGTGGAGGGGCTGAGGGGATCGGCCTTCAACGATGAGCTGACGGGCGACGGGCTTGCCAACCGGCTTCTGGGCGGCGCAGGCAATGACACGCTGAACGGTGGCCTTGGGATCGACACGCTGTTCGGCCAGACCGGGCAGGATACGTTCGTCTTCAATACCAGACCGAACACAGCCACGAATTTTGACCGGATCACCGACTATGTTGTGGCGGATGACCGGGTCCGGCTGGACGATGCGGTGTTCGTAGGGGTCGGGCCGGTGGGCGCGTTGACGGCTGAAGCGTTCCGGATCAACGCGACCGGGTTGGCGGGCGATCCGACGGACCGGATCATCTACAACACGGCCAACGGCGGGCTGTATTTCGACAGCAACGGCACCGCCTTCGGCGGCAGCGTTCGCTTCGCGATCCTGACGCCAGGGCTGGCGATGACGGCAGACGAGTTCACGATCTTCTAGTCGGCTTTGTGGTCGGGGGGGGCCGATCTGGGCCAGCGCGGCACGCTCCATCTGGCGTCGACGCTGGGCCAGTCACGGTCCCGCGCCATGAATTCTGTCGCTGCGCCGGTCAAATGGGCTAGGCTGCGTTTACCTGCTGGGAGTCCGCCCAGTGAAGCCCACCTGACGCGCTTCGTCGATTCCTGTTACGCTGCTGTTGCAGCGTAACTCCACGGCAGCAGCTCGTCGATCCTGGTACTCTTATGGTCTGCGATGCGGCCAAGCACATCGGTGAGCCAGGCTTGTGGATCGACGCCGTTGAGCTTGGCGGTTTCGATCAGGGTATAGGCGATGGCCATGGCTTTGCCGCCGCCTTCCGATCCAGCGAATGTCCAATTCTTCCTGCCGATTGCCACCGGTTTCATGGCGCGCTCGACAGAGTTGTTGTCGAGTTCGAGGACACCGTTTTCCAAATATGGCCGGGCTTTTGGCAGGCGGCCAAG
>JANNFM010000143.1:0-5810 GCA_031379795.1 Alphaproteobacteria bacterium | reverse complement strand
ACCGGATCGGGGTGCCCACCACCTCGTTGCCTTCGGTGTCGAAGGCCAGCATGCCCCGCGCGGCCACCGCCGGATCCTCGAAGCCTTCCTTCAGGTTCCGCACTGGCGCAAAGCAGACATCCTTGCCCTCGAACCAGGCCTCCCAGTCGGCGCGGGCGCGGGTGCGGAAGGTTTCGCGGTAGAAGTCGCGCAGGGGATACTGGCCCGGTCCCGGTTGAAGTTCGGCATAGGGCAGCAGGTCCAGCCGGCCCAGGGCGCTGAGCAGGTTGCGCGCAAACTTCACCTCCGAGCCGCCCAGCGCCACCCACTGGCCGTCGGCGCATTCATAGAGCTGGAACATGGCCGAACCGCCCCAGGACCGTTCATGCTTGGGCGTGTGCGGCTCGCCGGTGGCGAAGATCTTGCCGGTGACGTTGGGCGTCCAGGCCATCACCGAATCCAGCATCGCCACGTCCAGATAGTCGCCGACCCCGGTGGTCTGGCGTCGCAGCAACGCCATCAGCACGCCGGAGAGCGCGGTCAGCGAGGCCAGGGCGTCCGCTACGGGCATGTGCGGTGACGCGGGCTTACCGTCCTGGCCCTCGTTGAGGGCGATCACGCCGGCCAGCGCTTCCACGGCCAGGTCATGGGCCGGGCGGTCGCGGTTGGGGCCGTCCTGGCCAAAGGCGCTGATCGCGCAGTAGACGATGCCGGGATTGACGGCCTTGACCGCCTCATAGCCCACGCCCAGCCGGTCGACGACGCCGGGCCGGAACGCCTCGACCAGCACGTCGGCCTCCTTCGCCAGCGCCCAGAACAGGGCCTTGCCGTCGTCCGATTTCAGGTCCAGCTGGATCGAGCGCTTGCCGCGATGAGTGTTGCGGAACCAGACCGAGGCGCCGTTCTTCATGTAGCCGATGTGGCGGCTGGGCTCGCCTTCGCCGGCCGGCTCCACCTTGATCACATCGGCGCCGTGATCGGCCATCATCAGGGTCAGCATCGGACCCGGCAGGAACAGCGACAGGTCCAGAACCTTGACGCCCTCCAGCTTCATGCGTCGCTCCCGGTCAGCTGGGCGGTGTGCTCTCCCAGCTTCGGCGCCCGCACGCCCGGTGCGCGCTGGCCGTCGATCTTGATGGGGCAGGCCAGCATGTGCAGGCCTTGCGCGCGGTCGGGGTGGTCGATGGTGTCGCGCATGCCGACCTCGCGGACGAAGGGGTTCTCCAACGCCTCGGCCAGGTTGCGCACCGGGGCGAAAGGAACCTGGCCCGCGAAGAAAGCCTGCCAGTCATTCGTGGTTCGGGTGGCGAACTGGGCGTCCAGCGCCTCGGTCAAGTCAGCCAGATTGGCCCGTCGTGACGGGATGTCGACGAAGCGGGGATCGGCGGCCAGATCGCCCCGTCCGGTCATGGCGCAGAAGATCTCCCAGAATTTGCTGGTCTGGCACATGAACAGACCCCAGCCATCCCTGGTGCGGACCAGTTGCGACGGCGCGATGGACGGGTGTGCGCCGCGGGGCAGGCGGCCGACATCGTGGCCCTCGTTCATTGACCACACGGCGGGATAGGACGTCTGGTGCAGCGCCACGTCGAACAGCGAGACGTCGACCTCGCAGCCCTCGCCGGTGCGGCGCGCCGACAGCACGGCCGAGACGATCCCCAACGCCCACACCGCGCCGGTCATGAAGTCCACCATCGACAGGCCAAAACGCGTGGGCGGGGCGTCCGGCTCGCCGGTGAGCGTCATGAACCCGGCCTCGGCCTGCATCAGGTAGTCGTAGCCAGGCCAGGACTCGCGGCTGTTGCCGCGCCCATAGGCCGACAGGTGGCCGCAGACGATGGCCGGATTGATGGCCTTCAGCGCTGCGTAGGTCAGTTTCAGCTTGGCCGGCTGGTCGCCGCGCAGGTTGTCGACCACGGCGTCGGCGGTGCGGACCAGCGCCTCGAAGGTGGCGCGGCCTTCGGGGGTTTTGAGCTCAAGCGCGATGGATTTCTTGGAGCGGGAAAAGGTCTGGAAAAACTCGCTGTCGCCCTCGCCCAGAAAATAGGGGCCGGTCGCGCGGCTGACGTCGCCGCCCATGCTGGGGGCCTCGATCTTGACCACCTCGGCGCCCAGTTCGGCCAGTAGCTGGGTGCCGTAGGGCCCGGCGCCATATTGCTCGACCGCCAGGATGCGGACGCCGTCCAGCACGCGCCGCATCAGGCCGGGTTCCGGGCGACCAGCTGGCGGGCGATGATGATCCGTTGCATCTCGTTGGTGCCCTCGCCGATACACATCAGCGGCGCGTCGCGGTAGAGCCGCTCGATCACATACTCTTTGGAATAGCCGTAGCCGCCGTGGATGCGCATGGCCTCGGTGGCGACCTCGACGGCGGTCTCGGAGGCAAAGTACTTGGCCATGCCGGCTTCCATGTCGATGCGGCCGCCGGCGTCGAAGGCACGGGCGGCGTCCTCCACCAGCAGTTCGGCGGCACGCGTCCTGGCCGCCATGTCGCCCAGCTTGAGCTGGATCGCCTGATGCTCGGCGATCGGCTTGCCCATGGTCTTGCGGACCTGAGCGTACTTGACGCTTTCCTTCAGCGCGCGTTTGGCGATGCCCACCGATCGGGCCGCGACATTGATCCGGCCGATCTCCAGGCCGCCGGTGGCCATCACCATGCCCTTGCCCTCCTCGCCGCCGATCAGGCTGAGCTCGGCGGAACAGCGATAGTCCTCGAAGATGAACTCGCCGGAATCGATCCCCTTGTAGCCCAGTTTCTCCAGCTTGCGGCCGTTGGAGATGCCGGGCAGGGGCGCGCGCGTCTCCGGGCTGATCTTGGGGGTGATCAGCATGCTCATCCCCTTGTGCCGGGGCTGGGCGTCGGGGTCGGTCTTTACCAAGAGGCAGCAGACGTGGCCCTGGATGGCGTTGGAAATCCAGGTCTTGGTCCCGTTGACCACATAGTCGTCGCCGTCGCGCCGCGCCACGGTGCGGATCGCCTGCAGGTCGGTGCCGGCGTCCGGCTCGGTCAGGCCCAGACCGCCCCTAAGTTCGGCGCTGGCGAACTTGGGCAGCCAGTAGTCCCGCTGCCTCTGCGTCCCGAATTTCTGGACCACCAGGGCCATCATCAGGTGCGAGTTGAAGATGCCCGTCAGGCTCATCCACTCCTCGGCGATGCGCATGACGATGCGAGAATACGTCGAGGCCGAAAGTCCCAGGCCGCCGTACTCCGGCTCAATCAACGCGCCGAACAGGCCCATCTCGATCATGTCGTCGACGAGCTCGGCAGGCCACTCGTCGTCATGCTCCAGTTGCATGGCGACGGGAGCCACCTTCTTAACGATCCACTTGTCGATGGCGTCCAGAATGGCGCGTTCGTCGGCTTCGGAAATGCGCGCGTCCATCAGTAGGTTCCGACCTTGTCTTCGACCGCGTTGCCGCGCCCGGGGATCAGCATGTTGCGGGTGAAGGTGCAGACCGTGTCGCCGCGCTGGTTCTTGCCCAGGGTGCGTATGGTGACGATGCCTTGGCCCGGTCGCGACTGGCTTTCGCGCTTGGCCAGCACCTCGCTCTCGGCATAGAGCGTGTCGCCAGCGAACACCGGAACCGTGAATTTGACGTCGTCCATGCCCAGATTGGCGATGGCCTTCTGCGAGGTATCGGTGACGCTCATGCCGATCAGCAAGGCCAGCGTATAGGTGCTGACCACCAGGTTCTGTTTGAACTCGGAGGCCTTGGCGTACTCGGCGTCGAAGTGCATCGGGTGGGTGTTGAGCGTCAGCAGGGTGAAGAGGTGGTTGTCGTACTCGGTGACCGTCTTGCCGGGCCGGTGCTCGTAGACATCGCCGACCTGGAAGTCCTCGAAGTAGCGTCCGAAGGTCTCGCGGTAGCGCTGCGGCCCTATTTCTTTCCAGTTTTGAACCATGCTCAGCCTCCCGCGCGTTCCAGAATCCGGCGTGCGGCGCGCACCACCGGCAGTTCGATCAGTTTGCCGTCCAGCAGGGCCGCGCCGCCGTTTGCGGCGTCGAAAGCGCCAATGATCCGTTCCGCACGATCAACCTCGCTCAGGAGCGGCGTATAGGCAGCGTTCACCGGCTCCACCTGGCTGGGGTGGATGCAGGCGCGGCCGGTGAAACCCAGGGCTTTGGCCCGCCGCGTCGAGTCGGCCAGACCGGCCTCGTCAGCAATGTCCAGATAGGGCACGTCCAGCAACTCCACCCCGGCGCGTGCCGCGGCGGCGGCCAGGGCGCCGCGGGCATAGAGCAGGGCGTCCCACTCCAGCGTGCAACCGACCTCGGCCGCATAGTCCGCCGCGCCGAACAACACGCCGCCGACACCCAGAACGGCGGCGATGTCCCAGGCCTGACGCAGGCCTTCCGGGCTTTCGATGATCGGCCAAAGGGGCGTCTCGTCGCCCAGCCGGATCCGCAGGCTGGCGACCTGGCCCGGGGCCTCGACCTTGGACACCATTACAAACGCAACGGGAAGCCCCGACAGGGCACGGCAATCGGCGTCCAGATATTCACTGGTTGGACCATTGACCCGCACCCCAAGGCCGGGCCGCGCGCCGTTCGACAGGAATGCCCGGACAGCGTCGCGAGCGTCGCTTTTGGCATCGGGTGCCACAGCGTCTTCCAGATCGATACAGACCGCATCCGCACCTGCCGACAGAGCTTTCTCGAAGCGCTCCGGGCGGTTACCGGGTACGAATAGCAGGGACCTGAAGGTCATCAGAGCGGTATGTCCGGACAAATTGTCCGGACAAATTACGCGGGGCTCAGGCTCAGGTCAACGCAGGTACCTTGTAGTCCTTCATGCTGGCGTGCAGGTTGTCAAAACAGGAGACCAACATGTTGATCGTTGAAGGCTGGGTCCGGGCGGCACCGGTCGATATTGAAACCCTGAAGGGGCCCTTGCGGATCATGGTTGCCGCGACGCTGGCCGAGCCCGGGTGCCTGCAATATGCGCTGTCCGAGGACCTGCTGGATCCCGGCCTGCTGCGGATCGTCGAGAAGTGGACGGACGATGCGGCGCTGGGTGCGCACCTTCAGGCCCCGCACGTTGCGGCATTCAGCGCGGCGGTCGCAGGTCTGGCGCGACTGGGCAGCGAGATAAAGGTCTACACCGCCAGCGAAACGCGAACCCTGGTCGCCAACTGACTTTGCTTACACCGGTGCCGGAACCGCTGCTGCGAAGGCGTCCGCGATGTCCCTGCGGCTGGCGATCCAGACGTCAGGTCGCTTGCCGACATGCTCCAGAAACCCCTTCAATGCTCCGATCCGCCCCGGTCGTCCGATGATCCGCAGGTGCAGGCCCAGGCTCATGTAGCGGGCACCCTCGCGCTCGGCCTCGTTGGCCAGCCAGTCGAAGGTGTCGGTGGCATAGGTCAGCCAGTCGCGGGCTGTCAGCGACGGGGCCAGCCAGAACTTCATGTCGTTGCTGTCCAGCGCATAAGGCATCATCAGCATGGGACGCTTCGACCCGTCAGCCATCTCGACGCTCTCCCAGAAAGGGAAATCGTCGGAGTAGTCGTCCATGTGATAGGTGAAGCCCTCTTCCACCAGCAGGCGGCGCGTCACCTCGGTATGCAGGTAGCGCGACAGCCAGCCGACCGGGCGCTGGCCGGTGGATTTCTCCAGGCTGTCGGCGGCTTTGCGGATGAACTCGCGCTCCTGAGCCTCGTCCATCCAGAACTGGTGCGCCCAGCGATAGCCGTGGCTGCAGACCTCGTCGCCGCGCGTCGTGATGGCGCGGGCGATCTCGGGGGCGCGCTCCAGAGCCAGCGCCGCCGCCGTCCAGGTGGCGCGAATCCTGTGCTCGTCCAGCAGCTTCAGGATGCGCGGCGCACCGGC
>JANNFM010000102.1:0-16968 GCA_031379795.1 Alphaproteobacteria bacterium | reverse complement strand
CGGGTTAGCCCGGGTGACCTGCTGGTGGTTGAAAAGCTCGAAGGTGAACCCGGCGCGGCCGTGGCGTTCGGGGATGTTCTGATGCTGGGCGATGGCGAGGCCGTGACGATCGGCGCGCCCCTGGTGGACGGCGCCTCGGTGGCCGCGACCCTGGTGGAAACCCGCAAGGGCGAGAAGGTGAAGATCTTCAAGAAGATCCGCCGTCAGGGCTATCGCCGTACCCGCGGCCATCGCCAGCACGAGAGCGTGCTGCGCGTGGTCGGCATCACGGCCAATGGCGCCGAGACCAAGTGGGACGGCGTGGTGGACATGACCACCAAGGCCGAGCTGGACGCCCGGGCCCGTGGCCTGGACTTCGCGACCTTGAACCTGCCCTGGCAGAGCAAGGCCCAGAAGGCCGCGGCTGCAAAGCTGGACGCGCCGAAGCCTGTCGCCAAGGCCAAGCCTGTGAAGGTGGTGGATGCGGCTCCGGCTGTCGAAGCCGCTGCCGAGGCCGCCCCCAAGAAAGCCGCTGCGCCGAAGAAGGCCGCAGCTCCCAAGAAGGACACGTCCGCCGAGTAGTCGGGCGGACCTAACGATCAGGATCAGGAGCACACAATGGCTCACAAGAAATCAGGCGGTTCTTCCCGCAACGGTCGCGACAGCGCCGGTCGCCGTCTCGGCGTCAAGAAGTTCGGTGGCGAGGCGATCAACGCCGGCTCGATCATCGTGCGCCAGCGCGGCACCAAGTTCTTCCCGGGCACCAATGTCGGCATGGGCAAGGACCACACCCTCTTCGCGCTGATTACCGGCGCGGTGAAGTTTGTGACCAAGGCCAATGACCGTTGCTACGCGACGGTCGTACCGGTCGAAGCCAAGGTCATGGCAGCCGAATAGGCGGAACCCCTTTCCCCGGTTCCGCCCTCTCATCAGATGGCGGACCGGCAAGACGACCCAGCGGGGAGTCCGGTCAGCCGGGCTCCCCGTTTTCGTTTCGTTTTGGACCCCCGAAAAGAGGGGTCGGGAGGTAAGACATGTGCATCCAGTCCTTCCAGCCGCCGGTGGCGACGCCGCGCCTGATTCTGCGCGCGCCCGTGATGGCGGACGCTGCGGCCCGCGCCGCCGTGGCCTTTGACATCGAGCACCGTCAGTTCGGGCCTATCGGCCGGCTGGACTTCCATGAGCCTGCGCCCCGCCGGCCCGAACTGGACATCTGGCTGGGGCCGACGTTCCGCGGGCGGGGTTATGGGACCGAGGCGATGACCGAGGCGCTGCGCTGGGCCGGCCGGGACTGGCGGCGCGGCGCGGTGTGGTCGGGCCACGCGGCCGACGATCCGGCGGCGGGCCAGGCGCTCTGCAAGGCGGGCTTCCTCTACACCGGCGACGTGGTGCGCCAGGCGGCAGCGGCGCCCACCCGGATGATGGTCTGGCTGGCCTGACGTGCTAATTGCTCTGGCCATGCCCGCCTATCCCACCCGCAAATACCCGTCGTCGCTGCCGCAACAGGCCGCTGCGGTCGCCGTCGGCGTGGTCGCCCTGGCTGTGGCCTCGCGCCTGACCGTACCGTTGCCGGATGCCGCGGGCGTGCCGATCACCTTGCAGACCTGGGCCCTGTTCGTGATGGCGGGTCTGGTCGGTGGGCGGCTGGCGCTGATCGCGGTGCTGGCCTGGCT
Source organism: Alphaproteobacteria bacterium (assembly GCA_031379795.1). Classification (GTDB taxonomy): domain Bacteria; phylum Pseudomonadota; class Alphaproteobacteria; order Caulobacterales; family Caulobacteraceae; genus Phenylobacterium. The sequence continues at coordinate 15,316 of JANNFM010000102.1, read as the reverse complement.
GGCGTCGGCGGCCCTGGGCGCGCCGGTGCTGGCCGACGGGGCCGGCGGCTGGCGGGCGCTGACCGGCCACACCCTGGGCTTCCTGGTCGGCATGGCCGCGGCGGCTTTTATCTGCGGTCGGGCGTGTGAGCGCACCAGGGGCGTGATGTCGCGCACGGCATTGTTTCTGGGCGGCCACGTGATCGTGCTGGCGGTCGGCTGGGCGGGTCTGGCTTTGTCCATGAGCCCGGCGCCGGCCTTCGCATATGGCATATTGCCGTTCATTCCCGGGGCGTTGATCAAGTCGGTCGCCGCCGCGCTAACCCTTCGATTGTTCTCCCGATGAAGTTCCTCGACCAGGTCAAAGTCTATGTGAAGAGCGGCTCCGGCGGGGGCGGGGCGGTCTCGTTCCGCCGCGAGAAGTTCATTGAGTACGGCGGCCCCGATGGCGGCGACGGCGGCCGCGGCGGCGACGTCTGGATCGAGGCGGTCGAGGGGCTGAACACCCTGATCGACTACCGCTACGCCCAGCACTTCCGCGCCGACACGGGCGTCCACGGCATGGGCCGTAACCGCCACGGCGCCAACGGCGAGGCCGTGGTGCTGAAGGTCCCCGTCGGCACCGAAGTCCTCGACGAGGACAAGGAGCTGATCGTCGACATGACCCATCTGGGCCAGCGCGTCCTGCTGGCCAAGGGCGGTAACGGTGGCTTCGGCAACACCCACTTCAAGGGCCCCATCAACCAGGCCCCCCGCCACGCCAACCCCGGCCTTGAAGGCGAAGAAAAAGCGATCTGGCTCAGACTAAAACTTATAGCGGATGTAGGGTTAGTTGGTCTTCCTAACGCTGGGAAATCTACCTTCCTTGCCGCATCTAGTGCAGCTAGGCCGAAGATCGCCGCTTATCCATTTACGACATTGTCACCTAATCTTGGAATGGTCGATCTTTCTATTGGAGAACGATTTGTCATTGCTGATATTCCCGGCCTGATTGAGGGTGCCAGCGAGGGCGTCGGCATCGGCACCCGGTTCCTGGGCCATGTGGAGCGCACCGCGGTGCTGATCCACCTGGTGGACGGCACGCAGGATGACGTCGCCCAGGCCTGGCGCACCGTGCGCCATGAGCTTGAGGCCTATGGCGAGGGCCTTGAGGACAAGGACGAGATCCTGGCGCTGAACAAGATCGATGCGCTGGACCCCGAGACCCAGGCCACCAAGGTCGCCGAGCTGGAAGCTGCCGCGGGCGTCAAAGTTCGGCTGGTGTCGGGCGCTGCCGGGCATGGCGTGATCGAGCTGTTGCGCGAGTCCTACGCCTTGGTCCGCCAGCGCAAGGAGGAAGTGGCTGCCGAGGGGGCCAAGCCTGCGGACTGGGCGCCGTGAACGAGCTGGCCGCCGCCCGGCGCATCGTCATCAAGGTCGGTTCCGCCCTGCTGGTAGGTCCGGACGGCGCTGCGCATGGCGAATGGCTTGCGGATTTCGCCGCCGATGTGGCGCGGCTGCGAGCGCGTGGCCAGCAGGTGCTGGTGGTATCGTCCGGAGCCGTGGCCCTGGGTCGTCGTCGGCTGGGTCTGGGCAAGCGTCTCACTCTGCCGGAGAAGCAGGCCGCCGCTGCGGCCGGGCAGTCGGCGCTGATGCGGGCCTGGGAAGTGGCGCTGGAGCCGCACGGCCTGGCCTGCGCCCAGATCCTGCTGACGCGCGACGACACCGAGGTCCGCCGCCGCTGGCTGAACGCGCGCGCGACCCTCGATACTCTGCTGGGTCTCGGCGTCATCCCGGTGATCAATGAAAACGACACTGTGGTCACAGAGGAAATCCGGGTCGGCGACAACGACCGCCTCTCGGCCCGCGTGGCCCAGCTGGTCGGGGCCGAGGCGTTGATCCTGCTATCCGACGTGGAGGGGCTATATACGGCTGATCCCCGCCATGATCCGTCGGCGACGCTGGTCCCGCGCATTCAGCACCTGACGGCGTCGTTTGATGCCATGGCCGGCGGTGCCAACGCTACGGCTGGGGTCGGCACCGGAGGCATGGCCACCAAGCTGGCCGCCGCGCGGATTGCGTCCGCGGCCGGCTGCGCCACCGTCATCACCCTGGGCACGCGACCCTCGCCGGTTTCGGCCGTGGAGCAGGGCGCCAACGCCACGATTATCGAGCCCGCAACGACGCCTGCCGCCGCCTACAAGGCCTGGATCGCCGGATCGCTGGCCCCGGCGGGTGTCCTGACGGTCGATGCCGGTGCCGCAGCTGCCGTGCGCCGTGGCAAGAGCTTGCTGGCCGCCGGCGTCACTGCGGTGTCCGGACACTTCGACAAGGGCGACGCCGTGGTGATCGCGGATGAAGCCGGGGTCGAGATCGCCCGAGGCCTGATCCGCTACGTCGACGAGCACGCCCGCAAGATCTGCGGCCTGAAGTCAGCGGCTATCGAGCCGCAGCTTGGCTACACCTCCGGGCCGATGGTGCATGCCGATGACCTCGCTCTAGCGGCTCGCGCCGAGACCGCGTAAGGCTCAAACAGAGCAAAAGGGTCGCCACCGTGGACGACGGTACGTCAAGCAGAGCCGCCAATGCCGCCCGCACGGGCCGGCTGGACGCGCTCGCGCCGGGTCAGGCCATCCCGTTCGGTGGTGATCGCGTCGCCTATGTGTCGTCCGGGCTGGCCGCCGCGTTCCGCCCCGGCGACCGACTGGTGGTGGTGCAGGACACCGGCGACCTGCTGCACATTCCGGAAGCTGAGGCCGATGCCGCCGGAGGCTCAGTCGCCAGGGCCGCCGCCGCCTTCGCCCGGATGGGTGACGTCAGCGACGCCGCCATCACCGCCTTCTTTGAGGCCTTCGCCACCCGGCTGGAAGATGACGCGGTCTGGGCCGCAATCGCCCACGCCAATACTGCAGACGTTGAGAGCGCCCGGTCGCGAGGCCGGTCCACCACGCGCCTGATGATCACCGCCGATATGCGTCGCGACATGGTTGCGGGCTTGAGGGTCTGGCGCGACGCAGAACCCTCACGGGGCCGATTGCTGGAGCAGGTGACGCACCCCGGATGGACAGTGGACCAGCTGATGGCTCCGCTGGGCGTTGTGGGTTTTGTCTTCGAAGGTCGGCCCAATGTCTTCGCCGACGCGACAGGGGTTATCCGGGCCGGGAACACTGTGGCGTTCCGCATCGGATCTGACGCGCTGGGCACAGCCCGCGCCATTGTCGCCCGGGCGCTCGACCCGGCCCTCGCCGAAGCCGGCCTGCCGCAAGGCGCCGCGGTGCTGGTGGACAGTGCCGCGCATGCCGCAGGCTGGGCGATGTTCGCTGACAGCACCCTGGCGCTGGCCGTCGCCCGCGGGTCCGGTCCGGCAGTCGCCCAGTTGGGCGCCATCGCACGGCAGGCCGGAACCCCGGTCAGCCTGCACGGCACCGGTGGGGCCTGGATGGTGGCTGGCGACGCCGCGGACGCAGACCGTTTCCACGCCGCCGTTTTCCACTCCCTGGACCGGAAGGTCTGCAATACGCTCAACGTCTGTTGCATCGTGGACTCCCGCGCCGACGACCTGGTGCCGGTGTTCCTGGAGGCGCTGGCGCAAGCTGGTGTCCGGCGAGAGGGCTGCAAACTGCATGTGACCGAGGCCGACCTGGCGCGGTTGCCGCAACGCTGGCGCACCGGGTGTGTCACCGTCTCCCGCGCCGACGGCCTGGTCGAGGAGGCCCTCGTCGGGGTCATCACCGACGCCGAACTGGGGCACGAGTGGGAGTGGGAGGACACTCCTGAAGTCAGCCTGCGGATCGTCGAGAGCGTTGAGGCTGCCGTGGCCCTGTTCAATGCTCACAGCCCGCGTTTCGCAGCCACCCTGATCTCGCAGGACGCTGCCGCTCAGGATCGCTTCTATGCGATCATCGACGCGCCGTTTGTCGGCGACGGGTTCACCCGATGGGTCGATGGTCAGTACGCCCTGGATCGCCCGGAACTGGGGCTGTCCAACTGGCAGAACGGCCGGCTGTTCGCCCGGGGGGGCGTGCTGGCGGGCGACGGCGTGTTTACGGTGCGCACCCGGGTGCGTCAGGTGGATCTGACCCTTGATCGTGGCGGGGTCCCCACACCGCCCCGCGCCGGCTGAGCGTCTTATGCCCATGTGGTTTGCAGGCCCGGCGCGCCGCGCGCCGCTCGCCGGTCGCCCACAGGCGCTGCGGCTGGGGTTTGACCTCAAACGCGGAATGACCGTCGGGCTTTACGGCGGATCGTTCAATCCCGCCCATGACGGTCATGCCCACGTCGCCGAGACCGCCAAGCGCAGGCTGGGGCTGGACCGGGTAATCTGGCTGGTATCGCCACAAAACCCGCTGAAATCCCGTCACGAGACGGCTGATCTGGCAGAGCGGATCGCCGGGGCCAGGGCCCTGGCCCATGGCTACGGTATGGTCGTCGCCGCCGTGGAAACGCAGCTGGGCTCCAACTACACCATCGATACGATCCGGGGGCTGAAGGCGCGGTTTCCCGGCGTGAAATTCGTCTGGATCATGGGCGCTGACAGCCTGGCCTCATTCCACCGCTGGAGGGGTTGGACCCAGATCATGCACGAGGTTCCCATCGCGGTGATCTCGCGGCCCTGGATATCCCTGAAAAGCCGCTTCTCGCCGGCGGCGATCAGATTCGCCCGCTTCCGACGTGCGCCCCAGAGCGGTCCGCGACTGGCCTATGCCCGGACACCGGCCTGGACGTTCCTGTTCGGGCGTTTCAATTTCCAGTCATCTTCGGCGCTTCGGGCGCGTCGGAAGGGTTGATGGTGATCACCACATCGGGCGGCTGACCCGGCCCGGGTTCTGTGTTAAGGGTGGTCTTGCGAGGACAAAAAGGAGTTACCCCGCTGGACCCTAAACCTGCGTCACGTGCGCAATTGGCCGCCGCGAGAGCCGAGGCCCCCCAGAACATCGACAGCCGCATCACCGCCGTTCAGGACATGATCCTCGCCCGACTGGATGACGACAAGGCTCAGGATGTGGTTTTTATCGACCTCAAAGGCAAGTCACCGATCGCCGATGGCCTGATCGTGGCGTCTGGCCGGTCGCAACGCCATGTCAGCGCCATGGCTGATCATCTGCTGCGCGCGCTGAAGGAAGCCGGATACGGCAAATGCCGCATTGAGGGCATGCCCAGTGCTGACTGGGTGCTGATCGATACGGGCGACGTGATCGTTCACCTGTTCCGACCCGAGGTCCGCACCTTCTACAACATCGAAAAGATTTGGGCGGTGGACTCCGCGCACCGGGGCCTTGCTGCCAGCTAACGAGGGCGCGCATCGGGTGGCATCAGGGCAACAAGCCCGGATAGCCAGGCCGTAAAATTTCCTGTCGTCCCGGCCGTAGGCCTGCGCCAGCAGGCCGAAGAACCGGGACCCAGGGCGGTGCGCTGGGCCACTGGGTCCCTGCTCTCCGCTCCGCTACGGCCGGGATGACGGATTTCAGGGAATGTCTGGCTCAACCTCGTTGAGGTGCCGGGAGGTACGCCGGGGCTTTACAGCGCGCGCCTGCGCCTGTACTTGCCGCGACCATGTTCGCGACGACGCAGAAAATTAGCCGCAAAATGACCCGCTCCGGCGGGGCGTTTGCGGCTGTGTGCGGGTTCTGATCGCAACATAACCGCAAAGCGCTCCGCCCGATGTGCGGGGCGCGGCGCTTTTCCAGAGCCGAACACCACGCACGCGGGCCTCACCCCTGAAATGAGGCTCCCATGTTGACCCAACCGGCCTACCGATCCCTGCGAAACCCTGCCGTCGCCATCGTCGGTGCCACCGGCGCCGTGGGCGTCGAACTGGTGAAGTGCCTGGAGGCGCGGGGGTACCCCGTCTCGCGTCTCAGGCTGCTGGCCTCGGCGCGGTCCGCTGGTCGACAGATCGCCTATCGGGGCGAATGCGTAGATGTGGAGGCGCTGGACGCCGACAGTTTCGCTGGCATTGATCTGGTTTTCTTTGCCGCCGACGCCGACACTTCCAAGACCTATGCGCCGCTCGCGGTGGCCGCTGGCGCGGTCGTGGTCGACAATTCCTCGGCGTTCCGGATGGACCTGGACTGTCCGCTGGTGACCCCGGAGGTGAACCTGGAAACCCTGGTGGGCCATCGCGGGATCATCGCCAATCCCAACTGCGTGGCGATCCTGGCCTGCGTGGCCATCGCCCCGCTGCAACGGCGGTTCGGCCTGCGACGCCTGCAGATCGCGACCTATCAGGCGGCGTCAGGCGCGGGACAGCCCGCTATGGAGGAACTGGCCGCCGCGACCCGGGCCCATCTGGCCGGCGAAACCTATCCGCCGCAGGTGTTGCGTCACCCATACGCCTTCAACCTGTTCAGTCATGACGCCGAAGTCGACCCGCAAACCGGCTACAATGGTGAGGAACTGAAGGTCATCGCCGAGACCCGGCGCATCCTCGGCAGCTTCAACCTGCCGATCGGGGTCACCTGCGTGCGCGTGCCAGTGCTCCGGGCCCATGCGATGGCGCTCAGTCTGGAGCTGGATGCTCCGGTTGCGCCGGGGGCGATCCGGGATGTTCTGGCCGAGGCACCCGGCGTTCGCGTCGTCGATGACCGGGACACCAACCACTTCCCGATGCCGGTCGACGCTCAGGGGCAGGGCGACGTTCTGGTTGGCCGCATCCGCCGCGATCTGGGCGATCCTTCAGGTCGCTCGGTGGCGCTGTTCCTGGCCGGCGACCAACTGCTGAAAGGCGCGGCGCTCAATGCGGTTCAGATCGCCGAACAGCTGCTGATCGCGTAGATATAGCCTTGTGAAGATCGCCGTCGTCGCCATCGGCCGCCTGACCCGCTCGCCAGAGACCGAGCTGGTGAAGCTCTATGTTGACCGCGCCACCGCATCGGGGCGGTCGCTGGGGCTTGGGCCGCTCGAGGTGATCGAAGTTGGAAGTCGGAAGTCTGGGAAGGCCGCCGAGGCCGAGGCCCTGCGGCCTCACCTCGCCGACAGCCACGTGATCGCCTGCGACGAGCGGGGCAAGGCTCGGACGTCGCGCGCCTTTGCCGACGAAATCGCGACCTTGCGCGACAACGGCGTCCGTCGGCTGGTGCTCCTGATCGGAGGCGCTGACGGCCTCGATCCTGATCTGGTCAAGCAGGCGCAAGGGACGCTCGCGTTCGGCCCCCAGACCTGGCCGCATGCCCTGGCGCGAGCCATGCTTTGTGAACAAATTTATCGAGCGGTCTCCATTCTGGCCGGTTCGCCCTATCATCGCGATTGATGCGGTGGATTCTTGTCCTTGGCGCGCTGTGCGCAGGGTTGGTCAGCGTGGCGGCTGTGGCGGCGACCACGGGCCGGCTGGCGCGGCTGAACGTGGCCGAAACCGAGCTCTCGGTCGACCAGGGCGCCAACATGCATAGCCTCTCCCGCCTGCTTTCGGTGCTGGCTCAGCTTGGTCGTGACCCCCCGCCCGCCCTGCTGGTCTCGCCGGGAGACGCAAGGAACGCCGTGCGTGCCGCCATTCTGGTCAGGTCAATGACGCCCGATCTCCAGGCTCGGGCGCAGGGTTACGCAGAGAACGCCACTGAGGCCATGCGTCAGCGCCGCCTGGCGGCGGCGCAGAGTGAGGCGCTGTTCGAACGTGACAGTCGGACCGCCGACGCCCTGCCAGAACCCGAGGGCGCGGCGGGCCTGCGCCGACGCTTTGACGCTGGCGCGGGCTTCGAGACCCTGACGCCACCCAGCCGCCTGATCCTGCCGGTCCAGGGATCGATTCTGCGCCGTTTTGGCGCGCCGATTGCCGGCGGTGGACGTTCGAACGGTCTTACGCTGAAGGCGGCGACAGGCGCCCGCGCTGTCAGTCCCGCTGGCGGACTTGTACAATATGTGGGCCCGGTAAAAGGCTGGGGCGTCATTGTGATATTAAGACTAGCCGGTGGATATCATCTCGTGCTTGCTGGTCTCGACAGAACCTCGGTTCAGATTGGACAAACCGTCGCCGAAGGTCAGCCGGTGGGTTGGGCGTCGGATGGTCGGAATTCGGCGCCGGAACTCTATCTTGAGGTCCGGGTACAAGGGTCTCCGGTGGATCCGGCCAAGTGGCTCAGCGGAAGTCGAGCTGCGGGGTAGGGAACGGGGTCGAGACAAGACGGGCTGAATGCGGCCACAAAGGTGGCGCTTCGGTCTGTTGGACGTGCGGTTACATCCGCCAAAGGGAGTCTGAGGCAGGCTATGAAAAAATATCTCCTGATCGGCGCTTCGTCGTTCGTTCTTGGCGCGGGCTCAATGGCCTACGTGAGCCAGGCGGCCCTGGCCACAACGCAACCCCAGGCCAAGACCTACCGGATGCTGGGCCTGTTCGGCGATGTGCTGAAAACCATCGAAGGCCAGTACGTGAGCGAGGTCGACCAGACCAAGCTGATCCAGTCGGCCATCGACGGCATGCTGACCTCGCTGGATCCGCACTCCGGCTATCTCGATCCTGCGTCCTTCGACGATATGCGCGATCAGACCCGCGGCGAATACGGCGGCCTCGGCATCGAGGTCACCAGCGAGGACGGCGTGGTCAAGGTGATCTCGCCCATGGACGGCACCCCCGCCTGGCGTGCCGGGATCAAAGCCGGTGACTACATCACCGCCGTCAACGGCGAGAGCGTGCTGGGCCTTTCGGTGACAGAGGCCGTCAAGCAGATGCGCGGCAAGCCGGGTGAAACGGTGGCGCTGACCATCGCTCGCGAGAAAACCGACCCCTTCGACGTCAAACTGGTCCGCGAGGTCATCAAGCCCAAATCCGCGACGGCCCGTCTTGAGGGTGACTACGGCGTCCTCCGCCTCAGCGGCTTCAACGAGAAAACCACCGACGAGGCCGAGGCTGCGTTTGCCGATCTGAAGGCGAAGAATCCAAAGCTAAAGGGTCTGATCCTCGACCTGCGCAACAACCCGGGCGGTTTGCTGGATCAGGCAGTCGGCGTCTCCGATCTGTTCCTTGAAGGGGGCGAGATCGTGTCCCAACGTGGTCGCGACCCGCGAGATGTGGAGCGCTACAACGCGCGGCCCGGGGATATCACCGGGGGACTACCCATCGTCGTCCTGGTCAACTCCGGCTCCGCGTCGGCCTCCGAGATCGTCGCTGGTGCGCTGCAGGACCGCAAACGCGCGGAACTGGTCGGCACCACCAGCTTCGGCAAGGGCTCGGTGCAAACCGTGATCCCGCTACGTGGGGGCGTAGACGGAGCGCTCAAGCTGACCACAGCGAAGTATTTCACGCCGTCGGGACGTTCAATCCAGAAGACCGGCATCGAGCCCGACCTGGAAGTGGCCTCCAGCCGTGAGGAAGCCCAGTTCATCGCCAACCGCGCCTATCAGTTCTCCGAGGCCTCGTTCAAGAATGCCCTCAACGGCGACGAGGGCAAGGTCCGGCGCGGTGCCCATGAGCCGGCTGAGGCGCCTCCGGAAACCTTTGACGTCAAAAAGGATTTCCAGGTCTCGCGCGCCATGGATGTGCTGCGTTACGGGTCAGTCGCGGCCACGCCGAAACTGCCCAAGCCCACCGCACGCATGGCCGAGATCGTCAGCAAGGCCCGCATCGCCGAGGCCAAGCCGACCACGGCCCAGAAGTAGGCGATCTGGGCAGGTTCTGGCCTCGGGAAAGCGCCTGTTAACCATGTTCGGGCAGGATCCAGGTTGAGGAGACTTGTATCGTGGCCGCCATTGCCCTGCCCAAGCTGAAGCTGCCGGCGCTCACGATGCCTGCGGTCGATCTCCGGGCGTTGGCGAAGAACCCCTGGGTCGGCCTGTCGCTGGCCGGGGTGCTGTTTGCCGCTACGATCATCGGCCTGATCAGTCTGCTGGGTCCGATGGGTGGCCAGGACCACCCGCGCCACTCGCTCACGCCGGTGTTCAAGGCCGCACCGGCTGGCTGGAGCGCTTTGTTGAAGCCGCAACACGGCAAGGCCCACGTCTACGCCGATGTCGTGCGGCTATCTGATCGCCCGTTGTCGCCGCCCACTGTTCGCGCCGCCCGTGCGCCCGCCCAGGCGTTGGCCTTTGCCGGCGGGTCGCTGGTTGCCGCGCCGATCGTCGGATTCTACGCACCTGGCCCCGGCGGGCCTCTGCCGATCATTGCCCAGGACGGGCGCACGCCGGCCCAGGTCTATGCTCGCCCGTTCCAGCCCAACGGTCGCCCAAAGGTGGCCCTGGTTATCGGCGGCCTGGGACTCAATGCCAGCGTGACACGTCAGGCGATCGAGACGCTGCGCCCCGAAATTACCCTCTCATTCGTGGTCTACGCCGAGGGCTTGCAGGGCTGGATCGACCTGGCGCGGGCGAACGGCCATGAGGTGTTGCTTGAAACGCCCATGGAACCCGAAAACTACCCGGACAACGATACGGGGCCGTACACCCTGCTGGCGGATGCCCAGCCCACAGAGATCTCCAAGAGGCTGGAATGGATCCTGTCACGGGCGACCGGCTACTTCGGTCTGGCCAACTATCAGGGCGGTCGGTTCCTGACGAGCACTGCGGCCTACGACGCATTCGCCAATTCGGCCAAAGGGCGCGGCCTGGCCTTTGTTGATGACGGTTCTGCCGCCAGCAAGGGCGGGGGCTTGCCGAGGGCGTCGGCCGAGCGGGTGATTGACGACAAGCGGGCAGGGGCGGCCATCGATCAGCAGCTGGCCGCTCTGGAGGCCGGTGCTTTGCAACGCGGCCAGGCCCTGGGCTCCGGCTTTGCCTATCCTGTCACCCTTCAGAGGGTGGCCGCCTGGGCCAATACCGTCGAGCAAAAGGGCTATCAGCTCGCCCCGGCGTCGGCGATGACCGCCAGGCGATGACCGATCTTGCGCAGTATCGCCCGAACGTGGGCGTGGTGCTCTTTGATCCTGATGGCCGGGTCTGGCTAGGCCGCCGCGCCAACACCGCGCCGCCGTACAACTGGCAGTTTCCGCAAGGGGGCGTGGATCCGGGCGAAGATCTCGAGGCCGCCGCGCGGCGGGAACTGACCGAGGAAACCGGAGCTGTCAGCGCGACATACCTTGGCCGGACCGACGACTGGATCGTCTATGACTATCCTGCCGACTTCGCCGGGCCGAAATCCGCGCGCGGCTTCAAGGGCCAACGGCAGGTCTGGTTCGCGTTCCGCTTCGACGGTGATGATACGGAATTCGATCTCGCCGCCCATCATGAGCCCGAGTTTGACCAGTGGCGCTGGGGTTATCTTGCGGAGGCCCCCGAGCTGATCGTGCCCTTCAAGCGCGCGGTTTACCAGACCGTGGCCCAGGCGTTCGCCCCGTTTGCCGCCGCGCCTGGCCCCGACGTCTGAACAAGATTTCCCCTCGCGGCCTTCACCCTCTAGGGTCGCCTTCCGTTCAGTTTGAGGAAGTTCCATGCCGACCGTCGTAATGGTGCACGGTGCCTTCTGTGGCGGATGGGCGTTTGAGCGGTTTCGCGAGCCCTTCGAGGCGGCGGGCTGGACGGTGCTGGCACCGGATCTTCCGGGGCGGGGCCAGGCGGGTTCAGCAGCCGGGCGATCGATCAGCGACTATGTCACCAGCGTCGTCGACCTGTGCGCCACGTTTTCAGAACGACCCGTTCTTTTGGGCCACTCGATGGGCGGACTGGTCTGTCAGCTCGCGGCGCGACGGACAGACGCCGCCGCTGTCGCCTTGCTCGCGCCGTCAGCGCCCTGGGGTATTCACGGCTCCAGCATGGAGGAAGCCGCGACCGCGTTCGGGGTCCAGCTGGCCGACCCGTTCTGGATGGGATCCATGACACCGGATCGCGGCCTGATGCGGTCTCACGGGCTCGACCGGGTGCCCAGACCTGAACAACAGGCGATCCTCGACCGGCTGTGTCCCGAGAGCGGACGTGCCGTGCGCGAGGCGCTGAACTGGTGGCTCGACCCGTTCATGACCACCAGCGTCGGGGCCGGCGTCCTGCCCATGCCGACCCTGGTGCTTGCTGGTGAGCGTGACCTTGTTCACCCGATCAATACGGTTCGCCAGACCGCTGAGCGCATCGGGGCCGCCTATGCGATGATGCCAGGCATGAGCCACTGGCTGATCGGCGAGGCGGGGTGGGAAGCGGTGGCCGAGGCGACGCTCAAATGGCTGGACGAGGTTCACGCCACCACGGCCTGAGCCGGGCGGGGGTTACCGGCTTGCCTTGCGCGCGGTGATCGCCCATCGGATCAAGCCGATTCCGGAGACCAGCACCCAGGCCCCCTCCATGGCCACAGCCGACAGATTGAACGCCTCGGTGAACAGCGAATAGAGGATCGCCGCCGCACCCAGAAAATTGGCCAGCAAGGACGCCGGGCGTTTGGGGTCCAGCCGACCCATGGCTGCGCCCGCATAGGCGATCAGAATAACCAGGACGCCGACCAGGCCGGCGACATCAGCCAGCGCGATCAGAACTTGCGTTCCTGATACTGCATCGTCGCAGTGTCGTACTTGGGGCTGAGCGGGGTGTCGTCCGGCTTGCGCACGGTCGAGAAGTTCAGGCCAATGCTGTCGGTGGCCGTCAGATATTCCCATGAGCGCCGCACGCGCTTCAGGCCGTCCGGATCCTGCGCCTGGGTATAGTTGGCGGTGGGGTCCAGCGGCGGCTGGTGCACGAAGGCCCAGATGTTGAGCGCCTTGGCGACTTCCGAATCCTGGCCCATCGGATAGCGTAACTCAACGAGGCATGTCCCCTTGTTGGAGCCCGGCGAGAAGAGGACTATCGAATAGCCTTTCTCCAGGCCCAGTGGCTTCGACCATGAGCCTTCGCGCCGGTTCAGCTTGTAACCGTTGGCCTTGGCCAGCACGTCCAGCTTTTCGCCGCGCACGGACGGCTTGCAGATTTTTTCAAGGACCGAGATCGCCTCCGCCCCGTTGCCCGCGGTTGGCACTGTGGGCGGCGGGGGCGCGGGTTCCGCGGGCGGGGCAGGCGCGGCGGCGACGGCGGGCGCTTCCGCCGCAGGCGCAGCTGCGGGCATCGGCGCAGGTTGCGCAGCGGTTTCCGGCTGGGCATGCACAGCCGTCGCAAGGCCGGCGGCGAGGATCAGACTGGAGACGGCGAGGCGCATGTAACTTTCCCTGACTTCAGCACTGCATCAAACTTGAGCTAAGCGGCCTAGGCAAGGCCTCATCGCGACAAAATTACGGCAATAATATTTTATGCCTGTTTCGTAGTCTCCGCGGCGTGCTCCGCCAGGATGGTCAGGCCGTCAGGGGTGACGTCGGCGAAACCGCCGCGGACCTCATAGACCGTGATTGACCCGTCGTTATGCACGTTCACAGGCCCTTCTTTCAGGGCCGTCATGAACGGCGCATGACCGGCCAGCACCCCGAAGCCGCCTTCGGAGCCCGGCGCGTCCACCTGGTCCACCAGACCCGAGAACAGCTCGCGTTCCGGTGAGACCAGAGAGAAGTGCAGCTTTTCGGCCATCGGCTTCTTACGCTTCCATCGCCAGCTGTTCGGCCTTGGCGACCGCGTCTTCAATGGTGCCGACGTTGTAGAAGGCCGGCTCCGGCAGGTGGTCGTATTCGCCTTCCACCAGCGCCTTGAACGAGCGGATGGTGTCTTCCAGGCTGACCAGCACGCCGGGCGTATTGGTGAACTGCTCGGCCACGTGGAACGGCTGCGACAGGAAGCGGCTGATCTTCCGGGCGCGGGCGACCGTCAGCTTGTCCTCTTCGGACAGTTCATCCATGCCCAGGATGGCGATGATGTCTTTCAGCGCCTTGTAGGACTGCAGCGTCTCCTGAACGCGACGGGCGACGTTGTAGTGTTCCTCGCCGATCACCAGCGGGTCCATGATCCGGCTGGTGCTATCCAGCGGGTCCACGGCCGGGAAGATGCCCTGCGAAGCGATGTCGCGGCTGAGCACGGTCGTCGCATCCAGGTGGGCGAACGAGGCGGCGGGCGCCGGGTCGGTCAGGTCGTCGGCGGGCACGTAGATGGCCTGCACCGAGGTGATCGAGCCTTTGGAGGTGGACGTGATCCGCTCCTGCAGGTTGCCCATCTCGGTGGCCAGCGTCGGCTGATAGCCCACGGCCGACGGGATGCGGCCCAGCAACGCCGACACTTCGGAACCTGCCTGGGTGAAGCGGAAGATGTTGTCGATGAAGAGCAGCACGTCCTTGCCCTCCTCGTCACGGAAGTACTCGGCCTGGGCCAGACCCGTCAGAGCCACGCGGGCGCGGGCGCCGGGAGGCTCGTTCATCTGGCCATAGACCAGCGAGCACTTGGAGCCCTCGGTGGATCCGTTGTTCTCGCGCGGGTCCATGTTCACGTGCGACTCGATCATCTCGTAATAGAGATCGTTGCCTTCGCGGGTGCGCTCACCCACCCCGGCCAGCACCGAATAGCCGCCGTAGGCCTTGGCGATGTTGTTGATCAGCTCCTGCATGGTCACGGTCTTGCCAACGCCGGCCCCGCCGAACAGGCCAACCTTGCCGCCCTTGGTATAGGGGCAGAGCAGGTCGATCACCTTGATCCCCGTCACCAGCACTTCTGACGACGTGGTCTGCTCGGCGAACGAAGGCGCCTCACGGTGGATCGAGGCCGAGAAGGGCGAGTTGATCGGGCCGGCCTCATCGATGGGCTCGCCGATCACGTTCATGATCCGGCCCAACGTGGCGGGGCCAACCGGCACGGTGATTGAACGACCGGTGTCATAGACCGGCTGGCCGCGGGTCAGACCCTCGGTGGTGTCCATGGCGATGGCGCGCACGGTGTTCTCACCCAGGTGCTGGGCCACTTCCAGCACCAGCCGGAAGGGCTCGCCGGTGCGCTGGTCGGTGTTGGTGGTTTCCAGGGCGCTCAGGATCGCCGGCAAGTGGCCGGTGAATTCCACGTCGACGACGGCGCCGATGATCTGCACCAGCTTGCCGGTGGCGACGCCCTTGGGGGCAGTCGCTTTCGGGGCTGCGGCGGCCTTGGCGGGCGCCTTCTTCACAGGGGCCTTGGCGGCGGCGGGCTTCTTGGCGGCGGTGGTGGTGGCCATGTTGGGTTCTCTCGGTTCGGCTTAGAGCGCTTCGGCGCCGGAGATGATCTCGATCAGCTCCTTGGTAATCTGCGCCTGGCGTGCACGGTTCATCTGGAGTGTAAGACTGGCGATCATGTCGCCGGCATTGCGGGTTGCGTTGTCCATCGCCGTCATCTGGGCGGCGAAGAATCCGGCCTGGTTCTCGAGCATCGCCGAGAACAACTGGGTCGTAATGTTGCGCGGCAACAGGTCGGCGAGGATGGTTTCCTCGTCCGGCTCGTACTCATAGGACGCGCCCTTCAGGTCGATGGTCGGCGCGCCCGTGGCAAGTTATGACGCCAACAGCAGGCCCACGGTCTGGATATGGGAGAGCAGCGACTAGAACTGGCGGGACACCCTGTCGACCAAGTCCTCCTAGCC
>JANNFM010000085.1:0-1785 GCA_031379795.1 Alphaproteobacteria bacterium | reverse complement strand
AGCGTGGCCGACCAGATCGACGCCTATCTGAAGAGCTCGCCGGCCCTGGAGCTGGCGGACGACGACGCCTTTGAACCCACGTCGCGACCCGATCGCCGGCCGCACGGCGAGGTGGCCATCGGCGTCGGGACACGCGGCTATCGCAGCGTCTACATGCGCTCGGACCTGCCCATCGGCGAAACGGGCTGGCTGAGCATTGCCATCGAGGATTCGCGGTATGGCGGACGCAGCGACCGGCAACGCGGCCTTGGCCCCAGCGCCGACATCATCCGCGCGGCGCCGGTCGAGCGCCAGCGCTGCGACCTGGAAATCATGACCCCGGCCCGCCCGTCCGACGCCATCGGCGGCCCGAACGGACGCTGCCCCCGATAGCCAGGCGCGCCTGAAGTTACCTATTTCGCTGCAGGCAGGCTCGGCAGCGCGTCGGCCTTGGCGGGACCGTTGGCCTTCAGCTCAGGCTCGATCACGAACTGGGCGTGGCAGGCGACACAGACCTCATAGACACGGCCGCCCTCGTCGAAGACCGCCTTCTTGTCACGCTTTTCCGCCGCCGCGCGGGCGATGGCGGCGCGCTCGGTCAGCAGCTGGGAATACTTGATCCAGTCGGCTTCCGGCGCGCGAACGCGTCCGGGAAGCTGCAACGCATTGCCGGCTTCCATCAACATGGTCGCCCCGCTGACCGGGACATCCCAGCCCTCATCGGTGGTGGGCGACAGGTCGCGCTCGCCCGCCTCGGTGATATCGGTGCCGGACGCCTTCCAGTACATGAACGCCGCCGGATCGACGAAGTGGCCCATGAATTCGCTCATCGGCAGGTCCGTGTTGAACTTGGCGTCGGCGGAAATCGCCGGACCCGCCGGCTTGCCCGGCGTGCAAGCGGTCAGCGCGACGGCGCAGGCCGCAAGAGTGAGGAGGTGTTTCAAAGGCGGAAGACTCCCTTATCGGACCACGATGCACGACAACTCATTCTAGACGCTGACGGTGCCCAACGCCCAGTACGGAACGGTAGCAATGTCGTTACAGGACCGGTCTCGCTCCGTATTTCCCCTCGAAACTTCGGTATGGACCGATTGACGTCGGCGGACTCATGGGGCTTCCTGCCAGGCAAGCGCCGGTGAGTGCGCACTGGAGGACCGAATGAATGACGTAGCTGCGTCTGATCGCCTGCCGCTGAAGACCAAGCTTTCGTTCGGCATCGGCAGTGCTGCCGAAGCGATCGCGCTGCATACGATCACCGCCTACGCCGTGTTGTTCTACAATCAGGTCCTGGGTCTGCCCGCGCTGCTCGCCGGGCTGGCGGTGTCAGTCAGCCTGGTCCTGGACGGGGTGATCGAGCCGATGGCTGGTTCGATTTCGGATCGCACCAAGTCACGCCTCGGCCGCCGCCACCCTTATATGTACGCCGCCGCCCTGCCGATCGCGCTCTCGTTCTTCGCCATCTTCAACCCACCGGCGGGGATGGGCGATACCGGACTGTTTGTCTGGTTCCTGGCGGGCGTAAGTGTCCTGCGCTGGAGCATGGCCTTCTACCATACACCGCACATCGCGCTGGGCGGCGAGCTGTCGCCCAACTACGTCGAACGCTCCAAGGTGATGGCCTACAACAGCTTCTTCACCTGGGCCGGCGCCGCCCTGACCACGATCATCGCGCTCAGGGTCTTCTTCAAGCGCACCGAGGAGTATCCGCGCGGCCTGCTGAACCCCGAGGCCTGGTCGCCCTACGCCCTGGTGATGGGGTCGGTGGCCTTCGTGATCCTGCTGGCGTCAGCCGCGCTCACCCACGAC
>JANNFM010000068.1:0-6796 GCA_031379795.1 Alphaproteobacteria bacterium | reverse complement strand
TTCATAGCGGATCGTTTCGTTATGCATGCGCTGGATATCGGCGTCCGAGTAGGTCGGCTCGTGATGGAACAGCGCCAGGCGTTTGGCGCGAGCTGAATGGCAAAGGTCCACGGCCACGATATTCGACGAGTGGCCCCAGTCCTGCTTGAGGCTCACCGTATCGCCCAGGGAATACATGGTGTCGCAGATCACCAGGTCCGCGCCGCCAAAAAAGGTCTCGAAGGCCACCTCGGCGTCCATATTGTCCATCTTGTGCTCGGAATCGGTGGAATAGACCACCGAGCGCCCGGCCTTTTCGAACCGGTACCCATAGCTGTCGTGCGAGTGGTACTGCGCGACCATACTCACCGTCAGACCTGCAGCGTCAAAGCTGTCGCCGGGTTTGTGGACCACAAATTCGAACTTTGCCTTCAGCCATTCGAACGGTACCGGGAACGAGATTTCCTCCTGCTGACGGCGCAGCGCCGTCTCGGCGTCGGCGTGGCCGGAGTGGATCACAATCGTCGCGGCGGGATTGAAGGCCGGCCCGAAGAACGGGAAGCCCATGATGTGGTCCCAGTGCAGATGGGACAGGAAGATGTGATAGACGGGCGGGTGACCCCCGGCGATCCGGCGGAAGCTGTCGATCCCGAACTCGCGCAGCCCCGAGCCCATGTCACAGACGATGAAGGCCCCGTCGGCGCCCTCGATCTCCACACAGGAGCTTGCACCGCCATAGGCGCCATAGGTGGCGAAATCCAGATTGGCGCGGGCGAAGGCGTCGGCCTCGGCATCGTCGGCAAACGTTCGTCCACCAGCGGCGACGAGCGCGCGCGCGATCTTGGCCTGGATGGCATCCGCCTTTTGCGCGACCGGCAATGAACCCCGCGTACCCCAGAAGCGCGCCAGCATCTTGTTTCCCCCGCTCCTCAAACCGCCGAAGCGACGTCGGCGACAACCTTGAACAGCATATCATAGCGGCTGATCTCGATAATCTGGCGCATGCGATCATTGGGCGCCGCCAGGGTGATGGGCGCGCCGGCGCCGGCGGCGTCCTTGGCGATCTTGAGCACGCGAAGGCCGCGCGAAGACATGTAGTCCAACTGGGCGAGGTCAATAACCAGCGGAAGCGAGGCGTCCGCCGACTGGCTCACGGCGGCCAGCAAATGAACCTGGAACGCTTCCCACGTCGTCTCGTCGATCTTGCCGATTGGTCGACCGATGACCGCCGTCGCGGTCGTCTCTACCTGCCATTCCATCCAGACCCCCGACTGGCGCCGCGGTCTGTTCCGGCGCCCCAAAGGCAAACAGACAGCGCCCGGCTGTGCGGCGCAACAGGAATCGTTTTGGGTCGCGATTTTCGGGCGGCTGGGGGCCCCGAAAACAGCAGGAATATAATTGACCAATTTGTCGAAAAACCGGTTTGGAACGGCCAGATTTGAAGGAGTCGCGCGATGTGATGACGAAATACATGAATCCCTTGTAACGTAAGGTGTTGCAAACCAGCATCAACGCCAGAAGTTCCGTTCTGGACGACACGTGAACGCTGGAAAAAGGCGCGAACCGCACCTAACTGCGCCACTTCCAAGGCAGGCCCGCTCCCAGAGGCCGACCGAGGGGAGGAAATTATGATCAAAAGCAGATTTTTCTGCAGCGCATCCGTACTTGTCGCGGCGATGACGCTCGGTGCCTCTAGCCAGGCCATGGCCCAGGAAACTGGCCAGGAGCCCAACGACGTCGCCGAAGTGGTGGTCACCGGATCGTTCATCCGCGGAACTCCGGAAGACGCGGCCCTGCCGGTTGAAGTCATCGGCGCCGACGAACTTCAACGCCGCGGCTCGCCCAACACCATCGACCTCATCAAGAGCCTGCCGATCAGCGGCCCGGTCCTGGGCGACTCCAACCAGTTCTCGACAGGGGCCCAGGGTCAGGTCGGCGCCGGGACGATCAACCTGCGTGGCCTCGGCAGCCTGCGGACCCTTGTCCTGGTCAACGGTCGTCGCGTTACGGCGTCGGCCGGGGCCGGCAGCGGCGGCGTCGATACCAACCTGTTGCCCGTGGCCGCCATCGGCCGGGTTGAGGTCCTGAAGGACGGCGCGGCCGCCACCTATGGCTCCGACGCTATCGCCGGCGTGGTGAACTTCATCACCCGCACCAACTTCAATGGCCTGGAACTCAGCGCCGACTATCGTCTGGTGGACGGCTCGAACGGCGACTACACCGCCAACGCCGTCTACGGAAAGACCTTCGACAACGCCAGTATCCTGTTCTCGGCCGGCTATCAGCGCCGCTCGGAACTGAAGACCACGGATCGTGACTGGTCGTATCGTCCCTACACCGAGAACCCCTCCGGCTACTCGGTCCTGGGCCAGCCTGGCACCTTCCTGCCGCTGGGCGCTACGGGCGCGCCAATCGCCGGCCCGACCCGCGACGCCAGCTGCGGCGCTGTCGGCGGCTTCGCCGGCTTCTCCGGCAACACACCGGCCTGCTATTTCACCTTCATTCCGTTCGACAACCTGATCGAGCGCGAGGATCGCTATCATGTCTTCGGTCAGGCCAACGTCGATCTGAACGAGACCACCAAACTGCATGTCGAAGGCTATTGGGCCAAGACCGATATCCCGCAGATCCGCTTCTCGCCGGGCTTCCCGCCGATTCAGGGCCCGAATGGTCCCGGCAGCGTCGGCGTGTTCTCGACGCCGATCAGTAACCCGGGCGCGGTGACCGCCCTGCAGCAGGCGGGCTTCACGGCTGCCCAGATCGCAGCGACCAGCCGGATCTCGCATACGCTGTTCCGTCCGCTGGGTTCGGGCGGCAACCCGATCTTCGACAACGGGGGCCAGAAGGGTTACCGCAACTACGACCTCTTCCGGGTGTCGGCCGCGTTGACCGGAGAGCTTCCCTTCGCCGGCATCGGCTATGATCTTGGGGTCACCTACTCCAAGACCGAGAACCGCCAGCACACGCCTGACATCTTCATCGACAAGCTGCAGCGGGCGCTGAACGGCTTCGGCGGCACGAATTGCACCGGCAATACGCCGGGCGCCAACGGCTGCCAGTATTTCAACCCCTTCTCCAACGGCTATTCGGGCAACCCGGCACTTGGCTTGACCAACCCCGGCTTCGTGTCGGCAAACGCCAACAGCGCCGCGCTTGTCAATTCGCTGTTCGAACGTGGCTCCGAGACCCGACAGACGCAGGACCTGTTCGTCCTCGACCTGGTGTTCAACGGCGAACTGCCGATCGAACTGCCGGGCGGCGCCATCGGCTGGGCGGCCGGCGGCCAATATCGGACCACCGACTTCCAGTCGTCATTGCGCAGCCCTTTCCAGGACGTGCGGATAACACCCTGCCCGGTCCCGGGCGTGACCACCTGCGGACTGCCCACCGGTCCCTACATCTTCCTGGGACAGGGCATTCCGACCCAGCTGGAAGACTCGGTCTACGCGTTCTTCGCGGAAACCAACGTGCCGGTGACCGACGACATCAACGTTCAGGGCGCGATCCGCTTTGAGGATTACGGCGGCCTCACCGGCTCGACCGTGAACCCCAAGCTTTCGGCCAAATGGCAGATTGTCGACAGCTTCGCCCTGCGCGGCTCTGTCGGCACCACCTTCCGCGGCCCGACCCCGGCCAACCGTTCGACCAACGGTGTCACCGGCCTCTCCGGCATCCAGGCGGCGGGCAACAACTTCAAGTCTGTCGACTTTGCCGGCAACCCTGACGTCGGCCCGGAAAAGG
This sequence comes from Alphaproteobacteria bacterium, assembly GCA_031379795.1. GTDB lineage: Bacteria > Pseudomonadota > Alphaproteobacteria > Caulobacterales > Caulobacteraceae > Phenylobacterium. Next base: position 3,076 of record JANNFM010000068.1, on the reverse strand, counting down.
CTTTCACCTACAATGTGGGCGCCATCTTCCAGAGCGGCGGCCTGCGGATCATCGCCGACTACTGGCACTTCAATATCGAGGACCAGATCGTGACGGTTCCGGCCCAGATCGTCGCCACCGCCGTCGGCGGTGTTGGCAACGGAGCCCAGGCTGTCAACTGCGCCAGCGCGCTCCGTGGCCTGATCACCTTCTCCAACAACAACGCCTGTATCCAGGGCGTGACGGTCGGCAACGACATCCAGCGGGTGAAGTCGGATACGGTCAACGGTCCCCGGATCAAGGTCACCGGCATCGACGGCAGCATCGACTACAAGTTCACCGAAGTGCTTGGCGGCTCGTTCACCGTCGGCGGTTCGTTCAGCCGGTTGGTGAAGTACGATATCGGTGAATTCCGTCTGGGCGGCGTCTTCGTCTCCGCCCCCTACAGCGCCCTGGGTTTTGCGAACTATGATCGCTTCCCGGGCACGGTGTCCAAGATTCGTGCGGGTAGCTACGCGGAATACACCCGCGAACAGCACAACCTGCGCCTGGACATGACCTATGTGGGCGGCGTCAACGACAACCGGGGTCCGACCACCATCCAGACCGGGGCGTCGACCAACTGCAACGTCGCCAACGCCCGGGCCGGGACGGCGATCAACTGCCAGCTGACGACGTTGGGCCTGAAGGTGAAGGAATTCTACAGCTTCGACCTGAACTATCGGGTCCAGCTGCCCTGGGACACCACGGTCACGGCCTCGGTGTTCAACATCTTCGATCGCGATCCGTCCGCGGCGCGCCTCGAACCCAGCTACGACCCCTTCATCGGCAACCCCTATGGCCGCTCGTTCAAGATGAGCATCCGCAAGAAGTTCTAGGCCAAACTTCAGCCAAGGCCTTCAGCGCCGCCGGGTTCACCCCGGCGGCGTTTTCTTGCGACGAACCGGCCCATGCGTGTCCCCGGCGCCGCAGTTCCGAACACGGGTACGGGATTGCGCATTAATTTGCTGGCGCAATTGCAAAATCCTGACAATCATTGATCTAACCGTACAATACGGAACCTGGCGCATCAGACGCGGGGTGTGTTTCTTCGGGGAGGATTTATGACCAAGCGCAGCTATTTCTGTGGCGGCTCCATCGCCGTTGTTGCCCTCGTACTCGGCATGGCCGGCTCCGCCGCAGCCCAGACCGGCGCGGCCAAAGATGCCACTGACGTCGAAGAAGTGGTCGTCACCGGCTCGTTCATTGCCGGATCGTCCGAGAAGGCGGCTCAGCCCGTTGACGTGATCGGCGTCCAGGAACTGGCCAAGCAAGGCGCGCCCAGCGTGGTCCAGCTGGTCAAGACCCTGACCGCCGCACAATCCTCGCTCGGTGAAAGCAACCGCTACAATGGCGGCGCCGGCACAGCCTCCATCAACCTGCGCGGCCTGGGCTCAGGGCGCACCCTGGTGCTGATGAACGGTCGCCGACTGGCCGACACGACTGCGGCCGCCTTCCAGGGGGGTGGCCAGGACCTGAACTTCATTCCCGTAGCCGCCACCGGCCGGATCGAGATCCTGAAGGATGGCGCGGCCGCCACCTATGGCTCTGACGCCATCGCCGGCGTGGTCAACTTTATCACCCGCAAGGACCTGCAAGGCTTCGAGTTCAACGCCAACTACGCCCAGATCCAGGACTCGGACGGCGACTACGACGTCAGCCTGGCGTACGGCCACCAATTCGACCGCGGCAACGCGCTGCTTGCGGTGGGTTACCGCGCCCGCAGTCGCCTGGATGCCCAGGATCGCAGCTATGCGGTTCGGCCATTCGAATCGGTTTTCTACGGCGGCTGGTCCGGTTCGGCGAGCCCTGGCAGCTACGGCACCGCCACCGGCGCTGCCCTCTTCCGCGATAACGGCTGTAACGAACTTGGCTCGCAGCAGTTGACCGGCGGGCTCAAGCCCACCACTACGGCCGCCGGCAACACGGCACTCTGCCGCTATCAGTTCAGCAATTTCAACGACGTGGTGAACGAAGAGCAGCACTATCAGCTGTACGGCGAGGTCAACTTCGAACTGTCCGACACCATCAAGTTCCATGGCGAAGTCGCCTGGAACCGCAATGTGGTGCCGGATCAGCGGATTTCGCCGGCCAACCTCACCACCCAGTTCCCCACGGCGAACACCTCCGGCGCCCTGGTCGCACCTGGTTTCAATAACCAGACGCGCTTCTTCATCCCGTCGACCAACCCCGGCTTGATCGCGCTGCGCACAAACTGCGCCGCGCCGCTGACGGCGGCCCAGTGCGCCGCCATGGCCGCGGGCGTCACCACCAGCCAGACAGCCTGGCGTTTGATCGGTGTCGAAGGCCACCCGCTCAACAAGGACGGTGCCGACCATCAGGACATCGAGCAGACCCAGTACCGCGTCTCGGGCGGTTTGAGCGGCAAGTTTGACGGCGGCTTCCTCGACGGCATGACCTGGGACACCAACCTGCTGTTCATGGAAAACCAGGCCATCACGTCGATCAACGACCTGTTGGTGAACCGCATTCAGCGCGGCTTCAACGGCCTTGGCGGACCCAACTGCGATTTCCGGACGGGTACGGCCGGCGTCGGAAATTGCCGATACATCAACCCCTTCAGCAACGGCATCGCCACCAGCGCGATCAATGGCGCGGCCAACCCCTATTTCGTGTCGTCGGTCGCCAACGATCCGAATGTCGTGAACTGGCTGTACGGCAAGATCGACAACACCCGCACCAACCAGATCTTTGTGGCTGACGCGGTGATTTCCAACGAAACCAACATCGCGCTCGGCGGCGGCAACATCGCCTGGGCCGTCGGCGTCCAGTATCGTTTCGATCGCAACATTGATGACTATTCCGGTCTGGGCGACGTGGGCGCAACGCCGTGCGTCGACTCGATCGACGGTCAACAGGGCCTGTGCGCCAATCCGGTGGGGCCCTTCGTGTTCTTTGGTTCCCAGCTCGACTTCGACGTTGACCGCAAGGTTGCGGCGACTTTCGCCGAGATCAAACTTCCTCTCCTTGAAAATCTGGAGGTCAGCGGCGCCGTCCGTCACGAGGAATTCGGTGGCAACGTTGGCTCCACCACGAA
>JANNFM010000065.1:0-3731 GCA_031379795.1 Alphaproteobacteria bacterium | reverse complement strand
CAAGGATGCCCAAGGGCGTCTGCTGGTCGCGGCAGCGTCAACTGTGGGTGATGCCGGATACGAGCGCTCGATGGCACTGGTGGATGCCGGCGTAGACGTCGTGGTGATCGACACCGCCCACGGCCACAACTCGGACGTCGCACGCGCAGTCCAGCGCGTGAAGCCAGAGACCAACCCGCTCCAGATCGACGCCGGCAACGTGGCCACCTATGACGGCGCGCGGGCGCTGATCGACGCGGGCGCCGACGCGGTGAAGGTTGGCATTGGTCCGGGGTCCATCTGCACGACGCGGATCGTCGCCGGTGTGGGCGTGCCGCAGCTGACGGCGATTGCAGACGCGGTCCGGGCCGCTTTGGGTACGGACGTGCCGATCGTGGCCGACGGCGGGGTCAAGTACTCCGGCGATCTGGCCAAGGCGCTGGCGATGGGCGCATCCGTGGCGATGATGGGATCGGTGTTTGCCGGTGTCGACGAAGCGCCCGGTGAGGTGTTCCTCTACCAGGGCCGGTCCTACAAATCCTATCGCGGCATGGGATCACTCGCCGCGATGGCTCAGGGTTCGGCGGACCGTTACTTCCAGAAGGACGTCACCGACGCGCTGAAGCTGGTGCCGGAAGGCATCGAGGGACAGGTCGCTTACAAGGGCCCGCTGTCGCCGATCCTGCACCAGATGGTGGGCGGGCTGCGCGCGGCCATGGGCTACGTCGGCGCACCGAACCTTGAACAGTTCCGTGAGCGCGCCCGGTTCATCCGGATCACCAACGCGGGTCTGCGGGAAAGTCACGTCCATGACGTGATGATCACCCGCGAGGCCCCCAACTATCCCAGTGCAGGCTAGACGATGGCAGTGGAACTGAAGCTCCTGGGCGCAGCGATCATCATCGGACTGGTTCAGCTGTTGTGGGCGGCGGGTGCGGCGCGGGCGCAGCAGGATATGAAGTGGGCGGCGGGTCCGCGCGACACGCCGATGCCGATCAGCGGCTCTGCGGCGCGCCTGCACCGCGCGTTCTGGAACTTTCTGGAGACGTTCCCGTTCTTTGCCGCTGCCGTTCTGGCTGCGGCCGCAGCGGGCCGACTGGGCTCAGACCTGACCATCTGGGGCTCGCTGCTCTATGTGGTCGGCCGGGCCACCTACGCCCCCTTGTATGCCGCAGGGATCCCCATGGTGCGGTCGATTGTGTGGTTCGCCTCGCTGATCGGCCTGGTCATGATCCTCGTGGCCCTGCTCAGGTGACTTGATGCGTGACGGAGGACGCCTTGCGGCGGCCATAGAGATTCTGACCGAGATCGAGACGCGCCATCGGCCCGTTCGCCTCGCGCTGAAGTCGTGGGGCGAATCCGCGCGGTATGCTGGTGCCAAGGATCGGGCCGGTGTGTCGGGGCTGGTGCTGGATGTGCTGCGCCGCAAGCGCTCATTGGCCTGGCAGATGGGGGACGAGAGCCCCAAGGCGGCGGCCATTGCCGTGCTGCACCTGCATTGGGATTGGTCCATGGATCGGGTGGCCGAGGCCTCGGCTGACGAGGTGCATGGCCCGGGTCCTCTGACCGACGCCGAGCGGCATGCCCTGGAGCATCCACGCGACCTTGCCGAAGCGCCTGACTCCGTGCGGGGTGATTATCCGGAGTGGCTGGAAGCCTCGTTTGCGCGGGTGTTCGGCGACGACCGGGCCGCCGAGGGCGCGGAACTGTCGAAGCGTGCGCCTACGGACCTTCGCGTCAATCTGCTGAAGACCGATCCGCCTCGGGCGCTCAAGGCGCTAATGGCGATGAATGCTGAACCGCCCGGCCTGATACCCAATGCGCTGCGGGTGGCGGCACCGGCGGCGGAGGCGCGGGGCGCGCCGGTCGAGGCGATCCCGCAGTTCCTGAAGGGCTGGTTCGAGATCCAGGATCTGGGCAGCCAGATCGCTGCCGCATCGGCCGGTGACGTGAAGGGCAAGCAGGTGCTGGACCTGTGCGCCGGAGGTGGTGGCAAGACCCTGGCGTTGGCGTCGGCCATGGGCAACACCGGCCAGATCTACGCCTTCGACAGTGACGCGCGCCGCCTGACCGACACCATCCGGCGCGGCGACCGGGCAGGGGTGCGTAACCTGCAAATCCGCACGCCGCTCAATCCGGAACCCCTGAAGGGCCTGGAGGCCCGCATGGATGTGGTGTTCATCGACGCGCCCTGCAGTGGCACCGGGTCCTGGCGCCGCCACCCCGACACCAAGTGGAAGCTGACACAGGACACCCTGGACCGCCGTCTGGCCGATCAGGATCAGGTGTTGCGCGAGGGCGCGGTGTTCGTGAAGCCCGGCGGACGGATGATCTATGTGACCTGTTCCGTCCTGCCAGAGGAGGACGAGGACCGGGTTGCGGCATTCCTGGCAACCCATCCAGAATTTGTCCGGGCGTCGGCGACCGTCGACCCGGAATTACTCCAGTTCCTGACCCCTGACGGCGATCTGCGCCTGACCCCCCGAACTTCCGGCACGGACGGCTTCTACGTCGCGGTGCTGCAGAAAGCCCCCTGACGGAGCCCCATGACCGACGCCGCGCATGAAAAGGTCCTGATCGTCGACTTCGGCAGCCAGGTGACCCAGTTGATCGCCCGCCGACTCCGGGAGAGTGGCGTCTATTGCGAGATCCACCCCTACGACAAGGTCGACGCGATCCTTGACGCCTATGGGCCCAAGGCGGTGATCCTGTCGGGCGGTCCGGCCAGCGTTCACGTCGCCGGCAGCCCCAGCGCCCCGCAGCGGATCTTTGACCTGGGCGTTCCCGTGCTGGGCATCTGCTACGGCGAGATGACCCTTTGCGCCCAGCTTGGCGGCGCTGTGGAAGGCGGCCACGACCGGGAATTTGGACGCGCCGAGATCCAGATCGAACGTCTCTCGCCCCTGCTTGATGGTCTGGGCGACATCGGAGACCGCGAAACCGTCTGGATGAGCCACGGCGACAAGATCACCGCGATCCCGTTGGGCTTTGAGGTGGTGGCGACGTCGGAAGGCAGTCCTTACGCCGTGATCGCCAACGAGGGCCGGCGCTTCTATGGCATCCAGTTCCACCCGGAAGTGGCGCACACGCCCCGCGGCGCGTTGATCCTGCGCAACTTTACCCACAAAATTGCAGGGCTTAAGGGCGACTGGACCATGGCGTCCTATCGCAAGGAGTCCGTGGCCCGCATCCGCGCCCAGGTGGGCGACGCCAAGGTGATCTGCGGCCTGTCGGGCGGCGTGGATTCCTCGGTGGCCGCCGTGCTGATCCATGAAGCGATCGGCGCCCAGCTGACTTGCGTATTCGTCGACACCGGCCTGCTGCGCAAGGATGAAGCGACCCAAGTCGTGACCTTGTTCCGAGACCACTACAACATCCCGTTGATCCACGTCGACGCGGGCGATCTGTTTCTGGGCGAACTGGCGGGCGTCACCGACCCCGAGACCAAGCGCAAGACCATCGGGCGGCTGTTCATCGAGGTGTTCGATGCGGAGTCCCAGAAGATCGAGGGTGCAGCGTTCCTGGCCCAGGGCACCCTCTACCCGGACGTGATCGAGAGCATCTCGGCCAGCGGCGGACCCTCGGCGGTCATCAAGAGCCATCACAATGTTGGCGGCCTGCCGGACTACATGAAACTCAAGCTGGTCGAGCCCCTGCGCGAGTTGTTCAAGGACGAGGTTCGCGCCCTTGGCGTCGAACTGGGGCTGGCGCCGGCCTTTGTGGGTCGCCACCCGTTCCCGGGGCCCGGTCTG
>JANNFM010000037.1:0-3884 GCA_031379795.1 Alphaproteobacteria bacterium | reverse complement strand
TGCATATGACTGCAGCGAAAATGGATTACAATTCGCTGCATGATAACGCAATCAATATTTCGCCTTGGTCGAGCGCGGCTTCGAATTGGCAGCGTATGAAGGGTTCGCATACAAGGACTGACACAGGATCGGGCCATCAAGGCCGGAAGGTTGAGGGGCGTGGCGACGCTATACATACCGTTTGAACCCTGGTTCACCCGCTGGGGCCTGACGGCCGATGGCGAGCCCTTCACAACGCGGTTCGGCAGCCACCTCCTGCCTGTCTGCCACGACGGCGCGCCAGCCATGCTCAAGATCGCCGTCCACGAGGAAGAGCGGCAGGGCGGTGTGCTCATGGCGTGGTGGGGCGGTGTCGGCGCCGCCCGCGTAGTGGCCCGCCACGGCGACGCGCTGCTGATGGAGAGGCTGATGGGTGCGCGCAGCCTGTCCGCCATGGCGCGTTCCGGCGAGGACGATCAGGCGACCCGCATCCTCTGTCGGACCGCCCAGGCGCTGCATCGCCCGCGAAGCCGCCCACCGCCGCAAAGTCTCGTGCCGCTGGACCGATGGTTTCACGCCCTGGAGCCTGCCGCCCGGGCGCATGGCGGCGCGTTCGAGACCTCCGCCACAGCGGCCAGGCATCTGTTGGCGACCGCCCGCGACCCGGTCGTCCTGCACGGCGACTTTCACCATGACAATGTGCTGGATGGCGGAGAACTTGGCTGGCTGGTGATCGATCCCAAGGGTCTGATCGGCGAGGCCGGATTTGAGTATGCCAACCTCTTCCGCAACCCCTGGATAGACATCGCCCTGGCGCCTGGCCGGCTTCACCGGCGCGCGGCGATCGTCGTCGAGGAGACCGGGCTGGATCGACGCCGTCTGCTGCACTGGGTGTCGGCCTATGCCGGACTGGGCGCAGCCTGGAGCCTTTCCAGCGGCGACGACCCCCAGCCGGGCCTGCGCATCGCCGAGGCGGCGGCGGCGTTGGCGCAGTGAGGCCTCACCCCGGGCTGAACACCCAACCCGTCACCTGCGCCAACGCCACGAACCCCAGCCTTTCCAGTATCGGGCGGCTTGTTTCGCGCGCGTCGACGGTCAGGTAGCGCACGCCGCGCGCTCGCGCGTCGGCGGCCCGGGCTGCGACCACGGCGCGATAGACGCCGCGACCGCGCCAGGCCGGGTCGGTGCCGCCGCCGTAGAGGCCAGCGAACGCGCGGTCCGCCATCAGTTCCAGACGACCGGCGCAGACCGGCTTGCCGTCGGCATAGGCGACATAGAGGGCCAGAGAGCCGTCGCGCAGACGCGGCAGCAGGACCTCCGCCTGTTGATAGGGATGATCTGAGCGTCCAAAGGCGGCAGAATTGGCCACGACATAGTCCCGGAGGCCGGTGTCGTCCGTCGCGCGCCGGACCTCGACGTCCGTGAGGCTTTCCACCTCCAGCCCGCCGTGTTCGAGGTCATAGGCCAGGAAGGTCTCGCTCTCGTCCGGAACGAACCCGGCGGCGGCCAGGTGGGTTGTCAGGCAAGCAGGACGGTCATGGCTGAAGACCTTCCACTCGACCTGCTGGCCAAGCGTCCGGAAGTGGGAGGCCTCGCGCTGAACAGCCGCCTCGACCTGATCATCGCTCAGCGACCACCAGCCGATGTGGTTGTAAGTGCCCGTCGCGCGAAGCACGCCGTCGGCCCACTGATGCCGGATCCCGACTTCGGGTGGCGGCGATGTGCGCACCTCGGCGTCATAACGGGCCAGGACTTCGGACGCGTTCAATCCCTACTCATCCTGTGGCGGGAACCGCTCAAACGCCGGCAGCGTATGCACATCCTTCATCCAGCCGATGCGCTCGGCCACCTGGATGTGAATCTGCGCCGGAATGGCGTCAGGGTCGTCGTAGGTGGCGCTCTGGATATCAACAATGCCCGGCAGGTTCTCGGCGTTGCGGTAGAACAGACCGGTTCCGCAGTCCGCGCAAAACTCGCGGCGCCCATGTTCAGACGACACATAAGCCCGCACCGCGCCCTTTGTGACCCGAAGCGCATGCTCTGGATACATGGTCCACGCCACCATCGGAGCGCCCGCGTGCCGACGGCAGTCGGTACAGTGGCAAAGTGCATGCGTCATCGCCTCGCCCTCAACCTCGTAACGGACAGCGCCGCAGTGGCAACCTCCGGCAATGCTCATGATCGTTCACCCCGATACTGTTTCAGAACAAATCAAGAACTACTTGAGGTCGCTGTCAAGTGAATTCCGCCGCGCCTTCAGGCGGCCCTCTTGTCCACCGCACCGCCGATGCGTGATCGCGCGATCTGGTTGGCCACCTCGTTGGTGGGGCGGCGTTCGTGCAGGGCCTGGTCCAGCACCTCTTCCAGCGTCAGCGCCAGGCGGTCCAGCTTGGCGTCCACCCAGGCCGGATCAAACGCCTCATCACGATCCAGGGCGCGGATCTCCCCGGCCACGTTGATGATGCCGCCGCCGTTGATCACGTAATCCGGCGCATAGAGGATGCCGCGCTGGAACAGGTCACGCCCGGACGCTGCATCGGCCAGCTGGTTGTTGGCGGCGCCGGCGATCACCTTGGCCCGGATGCGCGGCAGGGTGTCGAGGTTGATGGCGCCGCCGAGCGCGCAGGGGGCGAACACGTCGACATCAGCGTCGAAGATGGCGCCAGGCGAAACAACCTCCGCGTTGGTGGCCGCCGCCACGCGGCGCAGGGTCTCGGGGTTCACGTCGGTGATCACCAGCCGGGCGCCGGCGGCGTGCAGCTTTTCCGCCAGATAGCCGCCCACATGTCCCACGCCCTGGATTGCCACGCGGACACCGTCCAGATCACGCTTCAACGCCCGCTGAACGCACAACCGAATGCCGCGAAACACGCCCTCCGCGGTGACGGGGCTGGGGTCGCCCGATGCCGCAGGATGGCCGTCGAGACCGGCCACATAGCGGGTGTGTTTGCGGGCCGAGGCCAGGTCCTCCGGCGACACGCCGACGTCCTCGGCGGTCCAGTAGCGGCCCCCGACCGCCTCGATGGCACGGCCAAAGGCCTCGAAGAGCGCCGGCGTCTTCTGGGTCCGGCTGTCGCCGAGGATCACCGACTTGCCGCCGCCCAGCTCCAGGTCGGCCATGGCGTTCTTGTAGGACATGGCCCGCGACAGCTTCAGCGCGTCCTCCAGCGCGTCGTCCGCACTGGCATAGGGCCACATCCGGCAGCCCCCGGCAGAGGGACCTCGCGCGGTCGAATGCACCGCAATGATGCACTTCAGGCCGGATTTTTCATCCGAAAAGGCGTGAACAGCTTCGTGTCCCTCAAAATGGGGAGAATCGAACAAGGTCATGCCGGAAACCTTATATCATTGGGGTATATTTTCGCGAAGGCCTCTACTCTGGCCCGAGTCATCTCACAACCCCGCGCCCCGAGGACGCACCCGCGATCGGGGGGGCGTTGGAGGGCAAGGGCGCCACCGGATCGCGAAGAAACGCCAGCACGTCAGAGATCACCACCGCGCCCTGCAGATCGCGGGTCAACAGATGGTGGCCGGCTGCATAGTAGGCCGTCCGATCTGAAGGTTGGAGCCCCCGCACCGCCCTGAACGCGGCCTTCTTCGGGATGATCTGGTCGTTGGCTCCGTAGAGGTAGAGCGTTGGCAGATCGTCGTTGCCGACGTCGCGCGCCGCACGGTCCATCAACCGGACCAGCCCGAACAGCGTATCGGACCTGGCCCCCCAGATCATCTGCCGGTCGCGGCCCATGGCGATCAGTTCCTCGCGGTTGTCTGTGGGGCTGATTCTGGACGTGACAAATTTCGGAGGTGTGTAGATTTTCGAGGCCGTGAAATGCGCCGCGAACCACAGGGCGGTCTTGTAGGGCAGCGGCTGGGTCTTGAAACCCCAGACGCCGGGGGCCAGCAAC
>JANNFM010000029.1:0-6711 GCA_031379795.1 Alphaproteobacteria bacterium | reverse complement strand
TCGCGGGAGCCGTGCCAGGCCGGCTCTGTTGGCTTGACGGCCGGGGCCGACTGGGCCGCTCGGGGGGCATGGCGCGAGCCCGGCGGCGGCGGGTCTTAACCCTTCTGACGCGGCGGTGGCTGGGGCTTGGGTGGGGGCTTTGGGTGGGGGTTGAATTCGCCGAGACCGAACTCCTCGGAGAACCGGGCGATCAGGGCCTCGAACGGGGTTGCGAGAAAGGCGTCAGGGTCTTCTGCGGAGAGCTCGGACAGGCACTGGTCCAGATCGTTGAAGATCTCCTGGGCGTCGTCTTCCTCGTACTCGTTCCAGACCAGATTACCCAGATGCGTGCGCGCACGCCAATAGAGGCGACCGACCGCCGACTTGCGGACCTTGGTGGCCGCCTTGCGGTCATCCTGAGCGAGCCGACCCGCCTCGGCCTTCAACGCGAGCTGTTCACGATCAAAGCGCTGCTTCATGGCGATGGTCTGGCGCAGGTTCCGGCAATGGGTCTGGAGCGCCCGTGAGGCGCGCTCAAAGCCCTCGACGTCGGTGGCGGCCTTGATCCAGACCCCGGCCTCGGTGACACCGTCCATGCACACCTCCGCCACGCCAGACAGCATGGCGTCGATGTGCTCAGGTGTGAGGACGGGAGCAGGTTGCATGAGAACAAAAATAGAACATCAAGGCGGGGGAGTCAAGCTTTTCGGGTACCCTGAATTTGCGCCGGTGCTTATGGCCAGGGACCATGCAGACGGGCAAAGGTGCCGGGGCTCACCGTTTCCGCAGAGCGACTCTGCGCAGAACGCAACATCCCCTGCGCCCCGGAACGCGTAACATCGGTATGGCTGGCCCCAACCGGGCGACCCAGCGCAAATTTCGAAGGGAGACGTCGATGTCCAATCCACAGCGTGACGAGGCCGTTGAGCTCGCGGACGCCGAGCTGAGTGACGTACAGGGCGGGCTCTTGCTGCCTGCCGTTCAGAAGGTGCGAGAGGCGGCCCAAAGGCAAGCCTCTACCGACAACAACTCAACCGACATTGGGATAAACACATGAACACCAAGGACCAGAAGAGCCCCGCAATCGACCAGGACGGTGCCGTCGAGCTCGACGAGGCGCGGTTGACGGAGGTCGCCGGCGGCGCACGATTCGATGCCATCATCATCGTCGATGGCGTCAAAGGCGAGAGCGAGAGCAAGACCACTCATCCCGGGGGTATCAATGTTTTGCTCGGGGATGGCTCGGTAAGATAATAGCTGACTGAAGATCTGATCGCGGCTGCACCGCCGGGAACTGGCGGGGCGGTTGGGGGCGGGGCTATTGGCGCAGGGCGTCCAGATCATCGATTTCCGCCTGCAAGCGCCGCAGGGCCCGTCCATTGATCCAGACCCACACGACGCCATAGGCGAGGGTGAGAGCCGGTGTGATCAGCCGATAGACGAGTGGCATCTGTGGGTATCCCAGCGCCAGCCGCCCAAGGAAGAGCAACATGCCCGGTGCGAAGGGTGCGAGGTACCAAAACCAGGCGCTTCTCAAGGCATCGTGTTGACGCACGAGCTCAGCGCGATGGAAGCCCAGGGCGTCGGTCGCGGGTGCGGTGCGCGCCGAGGCGCGACGGTGCAACTGACAGGCGACGATCAGCGTGCCGAGCACAACAAGCGCGCTCGCGATCTTCAGGATCGGATCCGATAGCAAGATGACATAGGCGCTGAAGATGCAGACGACGAAACCGCAAGCGACGTATTCAATGAGGTTTCGCTGACGGACACGGGATTGGAAGCCTCGGGCGTGGATGAGTTCCAGGGTCATGGGGGGCATCTCCTCTGGCTGGTCGCGCCACAGTTTCTTGAGGTCGGTCGTGGTGTCGTTGTCCGTCATGTCGGCCTCCCGTCATGGAAACGGATTGTCAGAAGCGCCTTGAGACGGTGGATCCGCACAGAGACTGCACCGGGCGAAAGACCGGTGATTTCGCCGATCTCGGCAGCGTTGAGGTCCTCAAGGTAGAGCATCAGCACCTGGCGGTCCGCAGGCTTCAAGGTGCGAATGAGATCCAGCAGGCGGTCCATGGCGCGTCTGTCGCCGGTCGTCGCTTCCGGATTGTCGGGCGCAGGTGGATCAGCAATTTCGTCGATGCCGAGCCATTTTCCGCGATCCCGTTTGCGGCGCAGGACGTGGCTCGTGGCGACATTGTGCGCCACCCGAAAGGTCCAGGTGCGCACCGAGCAGCGGCCGTCAAATGCCGCGAAGCTCCGCCAGAGTGCGACATGGATGTCCTGGACAAGGTCGCGCCGGAGTCCCGGATCGCGCTCGTAGCCGCCCGCCAGCCGCTCAAGGGCTGAGCCATGGATGTCGGCCGCCTCCTGGTACTGCTGGTCCTGGTCGACTACCGCGCTGTCCACGCCCAACTCACCCCGCGTTCATCAGGATAGTCGATGGGCGGAGGAACTTCTTACAGGCAACACGCTTCAAGCGACCTCACGATATCGCGGGTATATCGGGGGACACTCCATCAGTACCTGAGCGATACGCGCCGTCGGTCGCAAGATCGGCGGCGTTTCCGTGGCTTGGCGGCAGTTGTCGGCGTTCGGCCTAACCGCCCCGCCCCGCTCGGCCCGGTCCCGCGCTGGCATGGTGATCAGTATCGCCGACATGTGGTGGCCCTTCTGGGCGTCCCACAGCTGGTAGATCGGCAGGATGTGGCGCGGTGTGGGCGGTTGCACGCTCCAGGCGGCGACCGCGGCGGTGACGAGGGCTGTCGCGACCAGCACCGGCCCGGTCAGGCCGTCGTGGCGACGGGTGTCTTTCAGCAGGCGGACCCTGATTTCCAGCGGGTGGGTGCCATGAGGGGGCCAATAGCAGCCGAAGGGCAGGGGCTGGGTGGAGAGCTGGGTCTTCAGCAGGGTCTTGGCATAGAGGCAGCGGTCGCGGGGGTGGCGGCGCAGGACCGCAGCGTCGCAGGCCAGTTCCTGGTCCAGCCGCATCAGCCGGGCGCCCAGGTGCACAATCGGGTTGAACCAGCAAAACGCCTGAAGGGTGGCGGCCAGCGCACTGGCCCGGGGGTCCTGGCGGATTACATGTTCGCGCTCGTGGGCCCGGATCAGGGCGCACTCCTCAGCCGTGAAGGTTCCGTCCAGACGGGGCATGATGATGCGCGGCGCAATGACGCCCACGACCGAGGGGCCGACGCGTCCGGCGCGCGCCTGGGCCAGGAACCGCAGCTGGACGATGGCAAGTCCCACAGCCGTCGCCGCCATGCCCAGGGCCCAGAGCGTCAAACCCGGCCCTGCAAAGCTGGATACCGCCTCGGCCATGGCGTGGCCGGCGTCGCCGTCAATGGATCTGGCCGGCAAGAGTGTCGCCAGCGCGGCCAGCGGCGGCGCGGCCCACAGGGTATAGGCCAGTTCCGGCCCGAATATCCGGCGTGCAGGCACGCGCAGGATCAGCACGGCCAGCACCGCCCCTGCGCCCACCAGATTGGCGCGCAGGATGGCGGCAAGGATTTCACTCATCATCGGATTCGAACTCCGCGATCAGGGCTTTCAGTCGGGCGACCTCGTCCGCCGACAACGCCCGGTGCTGGGCGTAGTGGGCGACGAGCGGGGCGATCTGGCCGCCGAACAGCCGGTCCAGCAGGCCCTGGCTCTCGCCGGTGACATAGGCCTCGCGGGTGACCAGCGCGCGATAGAGGGCCCGTCCGCCGGACCGCTCCGACGCCAGCGCCTTCTTCTTCAGCAGCCGGTTGATCAGGGTCTTGACGGTGGCCTCGCCCCAATTCTGGGCAGGGCCGACGGTCTGCACGATCTCCTCGGCGGTCAGGGCCCCCTGTGACCACAGGGCCTCCATGATCTGACTTTCCGCGCCGGAGATCTTTGTCATCTTACACCTGTACCTGTTGGAAGGTTACGCCTGTAGTTTTGGCTGTCAAGCGGTTGAGACCGCACTGTAGGGCGACGAACTCGGGTAAAGTTATTCCTGAGCTCCGTCATCCCGGACGAACACCCGCGAATGCGGGTGGAAGATCCGGGACCGAGAGGCCCAGCGCACCGCCCTGGGTCCCGGCTCTTCAGCCTGCTCGCGCAGGCCTGCGGCCGGGATGACAGGGAGTTGGTGGTCTGGTGAGCCCGAGTTCGCTCCAGGTCACAATGGATTGGACCCGGTGACCGGGCTGAGGCAGCTTGCAGCGAGGGGGCACCATGACCACGGATGAAATGACGGCGGCGGAGTCTGCCGCCGAGCCCGCACATCACGACAAGATCGGCCTGCCGGGCGCGGTCGCCCTGGTCGTCGGCGGCATGATCGGCTCGGCCATCTTCATCCTGCCGGCCACCATGGGTGCCGTGGGTTCGATCTCGATCCTGGGCTGGCTTGCCGCGGCGGTGGCGGCTTTGTCGGTGGCTGGTGTCTTCGCCCAGGTCGGCGCCGCAGCGCCGCAGGCCACGGGTCTGGCCTACTACGCAGAGGTTGGTTTAGGGCGGTTCTTCGGCGTCCAGATGACCATCAGCTACTATGCCGCGAACACAGTTGGACTGGTTCCTGTCGCGCTCGCGGTCGCCGGCACGGTGGGATATCTGTTTCCTGAACTGAGCGGGACGGGTCCGCGGCTGGCGATCACCCTGGCCAGCATCTGGGTCGCCATCGCCATCAGCTGGCTGGGTCCCCGCTGGGTGACGCGGCTGGAGGGCGCAACGCTCGGCATCGGCCTGTTCCCGATCCTTCTGACGGCGACGGCCGGATGGTTGGTGTTCCAGCCAGACCTCTTTCTGGCGTCGTGGAACCCGCAGGGCGTCACCCCGGGTGCGGCGATCAGTTCGTCGGCGTTGACGGCGTTCTATGCGTTTCTGGGTCTGGAGTGCGCCGCCGCAGCTGCCGGCGTTGTTCGCGATCCAGCCCGCAATGTGCCGCGCGCCACCCTGCTGGGCGTCGCCGCCGCCGCAATGCTCTACATCGCGGTCACTTCCGTTCTGATGGGCATACTGCCCGCGGCAACCCTGGCGAAATCGGGCGCGCCGTTTGCGGATGCCGCAAAGCTGACGGTCGGCGCGGGGCTCGGCGGGCTGCTTGCGGTCTGCGCGTTTCTGCGCGCGCAGGGGTGTCTGACCGGCTTCACCCTTCTGACATCGGAGACCACGCGCAACGCCGCCGATGAGGGCGCCTTTCCGAAGGTGTTCCGGACGCGGCCCGGCGAGCGGGCTTCCCCGGTCAATCTGTTGACGCTGGGCGGCCTGATGTCGCTTGCGGCCATCGCCACGGCGACGCCGGACCTGGCCGAACAGTTCCGGACCCTGGTCAATGTGACGGTACTGCTCAGTCTCTACTGCTATGCGCTGGTGGCGATGTCCCTGGTGCGACTGTCCGGCGGATTCTCACCGGCGCGCCGGGTCCTCGCCTTCGCCACGGCAGGCGTGACGATCGCCTGCGCCCTGGCGCTGGGCTCCACGGCAAAGCCGGTCGAACTGGCCTGGTCGCTGGCGCCTGTGGGCATTGCCGGCCTGCTGTATCTCTGGCTCCGTCGGCGCTAGGGTCGCCGGGTCCATTTCAACGGAGCCCGCATGCTGTCGGTCGACCTCTATCGCGGTGAAGACGCCTTGCGGGCCGACCGCGAGCGGGTGTTGCGCCGGACCTGGCAGTTTATGGGCCATGACAGCCAGATCCCGGCGACCGGCGACTATCTGGCCGAGGTGATCGGCGGCGCGCCGGTGGTGGTGGTGCGCAACGCCGACGGCGGGATCGCTGCGTTTCACAATGTGTGCCGGCACCGGGCCGGGGCGCTGGTGGCAGACGGGGCCGGCAACTGCGGGGAGGCCTTTACCTGCCGCTATCACGGCTGGCGTTATGCGCTGGACGGGCGGCTTCGCAATGCCGTGGATTTCGGGACGCTGGAGGGGTTCGACCCGCGGGACTACGGCCTGTTTCCGATCCGGGTCGAGGCCTGGCGCGGGCTGCTGTTCGTCAACCTGGACCTGGACGCTGAGCCTCTGGCGACGCTGATCGCCCCACTGGCGGCCCGCTGGCCGGACGGGCAGGCGGGATATCCGCTGACCGAACGACGCAGCCACCGCATCGCGTGCAACTGGAAGGCCTATGTGGAGAACTATCTGGAGGGCTATCACCTGCCGATGGTCCATCCCGAGTTCGACGCCGACGTGGTGGTGGCCGGGTACAAGACCGAGATTGAGGGCCAGGTCATCTTCGCCAGCGCCCCGCCACGCGACGCCTCGGTCTATGGGGGCCTGTGGGGCTGGCTGTGGCCCAATCTGGGCGTCAACGTCTATCGCCACGGCTATATGATGGAGCGGATGACGGCGGTGGGGCCGGCTGAGACGCGGCTGGACTATTTCTACTTCTTCGATCCTGCGCGCACGGCCGAACTGGACGCGATGCTGAAGGTCTCCGACCTGGTCACCGCCCAGGACCTGCAGGTCTGTGAAGAGGTGCAGCGCAATCTGGAGGCCGGCGTCTATCGCGGCGGGGTTCTGTCGCCGAAGCACGAGGCGGGCGTGGCCTGGTTCCAGGACCGGATCGCGGGGGCGCTGAAGGGTCGCTGAACCGGGAAGACCACCCGCGTGTGTCACTTGCCTCCCACGCGAAGCGCTATGGCATTCACACATGGCCGAAACTGTATAAATATCAACGATCTGAGCGTTCACCCTTCTCCCCTTGTGGGAGAAGGTGGCCGCCGCAGGCGGTCGGATGAGGGGTCGATTCCCCTAACAGAATAACACCCTGTTTTA
>JANNFM010000396.1:0-2502 GCA_031379795.1 Alphaproteobacteria bacterium | reverse complement strand
CCCAAACGGACGTCGTAGGCCTGACCCGCCCCCCCGGACGAACCTGGCCGTCGAATGTGCAACTGTCCCGTCTTGACGCACACATCCGACTTGCCCATCGGACAGCGCAACGACGGTGCCAATCGTTGATCAGGTCTGGGATTCGGTCTGGGTGATGGTGCCGGATGAGGGACTCGAACCCCCGACCTTCGGTTTACAAAACCGCTGCTCTACCAACTGAGCTAATCCGGCGCTTTGGGACGGGCAGCTTATGCGGCGAAGCGCGCGCGGCGCCAAGAGGGCAGCACGACCGCCGATGCGCATTCGGCGTGAGCCCGAGGTGATTCTGCTGTAGGCCCGCGTTTCAATGCGCATCTTCATCGACGCTGACGCCTGTCCCGTGAAGGACGAGACCTACAAGGTCGCCGCCCGTTACGGCCTGAAGACGTTCGTGGTCTCCAACAGTTTCATCCAGATCCCCCGGTCCGCGATGATCGAGCGCCAGATCGTCGACGCAGGCCCCGACGTGGCCGACGACTGGATCGCCGAAAACGTGCTGCCCGGCGATATCGTCGTGACCAACGACATCCCACTGGCCGACCGGGTCTTGAAGGCTGGCGGAGCTGCGATCGCGCCGAACGGGCGTCCGTTTACCGCCGATTCAATCGGCTCGGCCCTGGCCCAGCGTTCGATTATGGAGCATGTCCGCTCGACCGGCGAGATTACCAGCGGGCCAAAACCGTTCGCGGTCGCGGACCGGTCGCGCTTCCTTCAGGCTCTGGATCAGGCGGTGAATCAGGAAAAACGCACGAGGCGCTAGCCCCTCTTGCATCGCACGGCGACCGCGCTAGCTTGCCCGCATATCTCGCGGAGACTTCCATGCGTATCGGTTCGATTGTCGCTGTGGCTACCCTGACCCTTCTGACCGCGGCGTGCGGAAAGTCCGAAAAGGCGGCGCCGGCCGCGACAGCCGCCGCCCCGGCGCCCACCGAGGCCGAAAAGCAGGCGCTGCTGGCCTCGTTCCCGGCCCCGTACAACACCGCCGATGTCGCAAACGGCCAGGCCAAGTTCGCCCTCTGTCAGTCCTGCCACACCATCACGCCGGACGGCGCCAACATGACTGGACCCAACCTGCATGGCGTGTTCGGAAAGAAATCGGCCAGCAATCCTGACTTCAAATACTCAGATGCCCTCAAGGCCGTCGGATGGGTCTGGGATGCGGAAAAGCTGAACCAGTGGCTGGAAAAGCCGCAAACCTTCCTGCCCGGCACCAAGATGTCGTTTGCCGGACTTAGCAACGCCAAGGACCGCGTCGATCTGATCGCCTGGTTGATGCTGGAAACCGGCCACAAGCCCTGAGCGATCTTCTCTCAAAAGGGGAATATTCCAAGAGTAAATCAACCTTGACGCGTACGATGACTCACGTAAGGGTGAAGTCGTCGCCAAGAACCCTCTGCCTTGATCGGCAAACTTGATCCGAAGGGTGGCACCCCCCGCCACCGGCCGGGCCCAGGGAACCCGACACCCCCCGACACACGGGTTCCCTGGCGCCGAGCCTCCGACACGGACAATCCGTCAGCGACGCCGTTTCAACGCTATTCCGCAGCGTTGGCGACGCGTGCGCGCTCTGCGTCCTCGAAGGACTCAATCCGGCGCGCCATGGCCAAGGGTGACTTCGTGAACCGCGCCAGCAGATTGTAGAACACCGGGACCACGAACAGCGTCACCAGGGTCGCAAAGATCGCGCCGAAGAATATGGTCACGCCGATGGTCTTGCGCGCCTCGCCTCCGGCCCCGCCTTCGAGGATCAGCGGCAGGGCCCCCGCCGCCGCCGAGATCGATGTCATGATGATCGGGCGAAGGCGCAGCGAGGCACTTTCGATCACGGCCTCGCGGATCGACAGGCCGTCGTCACGCAGTTGGTTGGCGAACTCCACGATCAGGATGCCGTTCTTGGCGGCGATGCCCACCAGAATGATCAGGCCGATCTGGCTGTAGGTGTTGATTGAGGATCCAAACATCAGCAGGCCAAACAGGCCTCCCAGCACCGCAATCGGCACGGTCAGCATGATCACCGCCGGATGTATCCAGCTCTCGAACTGCGCGGCCAGCACCAGGAAGACCAGCAGCAGCGCAATCGCAAACGCCAGACCGATTGACCCTGACGCCTCGAGATAATCGCGCGCGCCGCCACCCCATTTCACGGTCACGGATCCCGGCTGCTTGGCGGCCTCGGCGCGGAAGAAGGCAATGGCCTCGCCCATGCTGTAGCCGGGGTTCAACTGGGCCGAGAGGCTGATCGAACGTAACCGGTCGACACGGGACCGATCCGGCGTGTCGCCTCGCACCTGGGTGGTCACCACGCTGGCCAGCGAAACCACCTTGCCGGAACTGCTGCGCACATAGAGGCTGTCAAGATCGCCCTCGGTCTGCCGACGGTCACGTTCAGCCTGCAGCAGAACGTCGTACTCCTGGCCATTCTTGATGTAGGTCGTGGCACGCCGGGACCCGAACATCGTCTCA
>JANNFM010000005.1:0-6475 GCA_031379795.1 Alphaproteobacteria bacterium | reverse complement strand
GGCACGCCGGCGACGATATTGCCCTTCGGCGCAAAGTTCGGCGTGTCGTTGTCGACCACCTTGTTGCGGTAGAGGCGCGTGGAGTGGCCCCCCATCTGCGGCAGGTTGGGCAGGTCGAACACCAGGATGCCGCCGGTGTTGTGCGTGGCGACATTGTCGAACACGTCGGCGTTCATCGAGTTCTCGATCTCGATCCCGGCGACGTTGAACTCGGCCCGGCTGTTCTTGACGATGATGTTTTTGGACTGGCCGACATAGATGCCTGCGTCGGAGGCACCCTTCACCACCACGCGGTCGATCAGCACATTGGTCGAGGCCACCGGATAGACGCCATAGGCCCCGTTGGTCTCCTTGGGTCCGCCGGTCCACTCCACCCGCACGTTCACAAAGCTGATCTCGTCAGCGCCCTTGGATTTGATGCCGTCGCCGCGGCTGTCCTCGACGGCGAAGTCGCGGACGGTGACCTGGTCCGACGTGATCAACAGGCCTTCACCGGCGCCTTTCTGGCCCTTGAAGGACAACACCGTCGCATTGGGCCCGGCGCCCTTGACGGTGACATTGTTGACGTCCAGCGACAGGCCGTCGGTGAGTTCATAACGGCCCGCCGCGAGTTGAACCGTGTCCCCCGGCTTGGCGTCGAGCAAGGCCGTCTGGATACGCTCCTGGGCGTCGGGGCCGGGGGCCACCGCAATCGTGCGGGCCTGGGCGACACCGGCCAGGGCGGTGGCGGCGAGAAGGGCGGTGGCGAGTCGGATCATCAGGTTTCTCCAGGTGGGCGCCTTGCGGGGGTCTGGCCCCGGTTCGCAGCGCTTCACAAATCTGCGCTGGACCCTAAGGTCAGTGGCATGGATGTCCAGATCATACGCGTGGGTCCTGAGCAGGCCGATTTGCTGGATCGGGTGGCCGAGGACGTGTTCGACGACCGGATCGACCTGGCCCGGCTCGCGAGGTACCTGCAGGATCCGTCTCATCTGATGGTGGTCGCGGTCTTCAACGGCGAAGTCATCGGCCAGGCGCGAGGCGTCGTGCATCGTCATCCCGACGCGCCCACAGAACTCTACATCGACAACCTGGGCGTCACGCCGGACCGCAAGCGCGAAGGCGTGGCCACCCGGCTGCTGAATGATCTGGTGGCCTGGGCCCGCAGCCTCGGCTGCGAACAGGCCTGGGTCGCCACCGACGTCGACAATGACGCGGCACGCGCCCTCTATCTTGGCCGGGGTTCGGAGGCAGAGAACGTGGTGATGTATTTCTATGAGTTCGAGGACACGTAGGCGTCGATCCGTGAAACATGCTGGACGATCTGTTCCGGCGGCAGGAACGACCCTGAAAAGCTGTTCTTCGCCAGCGTGACGAGGTCAGCGCGGGACAGATCCAGCGCCTGCGCGGTTTCGGTCCAGTTCTGTCCCAGATACCCGCCGAAATAGGCCGGGTCGTCGGAATTGATCGTCGCCTTCAGGCCCAGGTCCAGCATCCGTTTCAGGGGATGAGCCTTGAGGTCCTCCACGACGCAGAGCTTCAGGTTGGACAGCGGACAGACCGTCAGCGTCATGCCCTCGGCCACCAGACGGTCGACCAGGGCCGGGTCCTCCAGCGCGCGGTTGCCGTGGTCGATCCGGTCTACTTTCAACAGGTCCAGCGCCTCCCAGACGTAGGCCGGCGGTCCTTCTTCGCCAGCGTGGGCGACGCGTTTCAGGCCGCGTTCGCCGGCTGCCTGGAACACGCGGGCGAACTTCGAGGGCGGATGGCCGACTTCGGAGGAATCCAGGCCGACGCCCACGATACGGTCGAGCCAGGGCTCCGCCGCCGTCAGGGTCGCAAAGGCGGCGTCCTCATCGATGTGACGCAGGAAGCAGAGGATCAGGCTGGACGTGACCCCCAGCGCCCGCTCGGCCTCCGCCATGCCGGCCAGCAACCCGTCGATGGCGATCCGGAACGGCAAACCCCGGTCCGTGTGGGTCTGCGGATCAAAGAACAGTTCGACATGCCGACAGCCATCCGCCGCCACCCGGCGGAAATAGGCCAGGGCCAGGTCCTGAAAGTCCTGTTCGGTCATCAGGACGCCGGCGCCCTGATAGTAGATGTCGAGGAAGTCCTGGAGGTTCGAGAAGGCGTAGGCGGCGCGAACCGCCTCGACTGTCGCAAACGGCAAGGTGATGCGGTTGCGTCGCGCCAGATCGAACATCAGCTCTGGTTCGAGGCTGCCCTCGATGTGCAGGTGCAACTCGGCCTTCGGCAGGCCCCGGATGAAGGTGTCGGACATCGTCATGCCTCCCCTCCTCTCTGCGAATAGCCCACCGGTCAAGACAGGATGCCCGACGCACCGGGATCGCCTCCCGGCCGCCATTCCGCACCTTGCGGCAAACCTGCGCTCGTTTAGGCTCTGCGCTGCAACTCGGGAGTGTGCGTGCAGGGCGGGGACATGGCGATGGGGGGCGGCCAGGCGACCGAGCAGAAGCTCGCCCTGGCGCATCAGGCTTTGCTGAAGACCCGCGGACTGCAACTTGATTTTGGCAACGCGCCGGAAATTGCGCCGCCAGCCTGGCTCAAGCCTTTGCTCGAGTTTCTCACGGCCTTTGCCCCTGTGTTTCAATACGTCTTCTGGGGCGGGCTGATCGTCGGCATCGGCCTGCTCGCCTACCTGTTGCTGGGTGAATTTCTGCCCGACCGCCTGTTCGGCAAGTCGACCAAAATCGTGGCGACGGACTGGCGGCCCGCGCCGGAGGCCGCCCAGGCGTTGCTGGGTGACGCCGACAGCCTGGCCGCGCAGGGCCGCTTCAATGAAGCGATCCATCTGCTGCTTTTCCGTTCGATCGATGATCTTTCAGGGCGGAGACCCGGCACCGTCCGTCCCGCTCTGACCAGCCGCGACATCGCCGACCTCGATGTTGTGCCCGATCAGCCCCGTGCGGCGTTTGCCCGGCTGGCGCAGGCGGTGGAGCGTTCGTTCTTCGGCGATCAGGTCGTGAACGCAGATGTCTTCGAAGCCGCGCGTGACGACTATCAGGCCTTCGCCTTCGACGAGGGTTGGCGATGAGCGCCGGTGAGGACGCAGTGCCAGCCGCTCCGGCCTTTTCGGCCCGTACGATTCTGGCCCTGACCCTGGTCGGGATTGTATCTCTGGCCGGACTGGCGGTGCTGTCGGCCTATGCGCCGGACCTGCGCGCTGGAAACGACGGACGGGCCCATGCCCTCTCGAAGTCGGCTATCGGCTTTGCCGGCGCCCCCATCCTGATGAAAGCGCTGGGTGCGCCCGTGATCGTCAGCCGGGCACGTCCGGTTCGGCCTTCCGACGCCACGGTCATCCTGACGCCGGAAGCGGGTCTCGAGCCCAAGACGCTTCAGGCCTATCCAAAAGGCCAGATGACCCTGATCGTGCTTCCGAAATGGCAGGTCGGCCCGGACCCCCTCCGCCAGGGCTTTGTTCGCAAGGCCGGGCTGGTGAACGGCGATGACGCGTTCAAGGTCCTTCTGCAGTCCTATGCTCCGGCCTCGCGCATCACGCGCGGCGAGGGACGATTTCGCCACACCCTTCAGGGCGTCGGCGGGCCTTTTGCCGGCGGTGAACGTCTGAAACTCGGGCCCGTCGACCGCCTGCAGACGCTTTCAGGCGATGGCTGGGTCCCTGCCCTGGTCGATGAAGGCGGCCGCACCGTGCTGGCCTATTCCCGAAAGTCGCCAAGCATCTGGGTGCTGGCAGACCCTGACCTGCTCAACAATCAAGGGCTGAGAAATCGTGACACGGCGCGCGCGGCCAGCGTGATCCTGGACGCCGCACGGCGCGGCAACCACCCCCTGCTGTTCGATGTGACGCTCAGCGGCTTCGAACGCGGGCGGGGTCTTGGTCGACTGATGCTGGAGCCGCCCTGGCTGGGCGCAACGCTGATCGCGGTGGCGACGGGCCTGCTGATGGGCCTTCATGCCCTGGCCCGGTTCGGCCAGCCGCGGCGAAAGGGTCGGGCTTTCGCTCTGGGCGGGCGGGCGCTCGTCGACAATTCCGCTGACCTGGTGCGCATGGCGCGCAAGGAGCATGAGTTCGCCCCGGCCTATGCCGCCCTGACCAGCAGCCTCGTGGCGCGCGCCGCGGGCCATGCCGACGGCCAGTGGCTGGATGACCTGGCGCGCCGCCGTGGTGCGGCGACACCCGATGACCTGGCGGCCGAAGCCGGCAAGGCCAAAACACGCGATGACCTGTTGGCGATCGCGCGAAAACTGCATGACTGGCGAGGAGAGATGACCCGTGAACGTCGCTGAAGTGAAGGACCTGGCCGAAAAGGTCCGGGCCGAGGTCGGCAAGGCCATCGTGGGTCAGCAGGACACCATCGACCTGCTGCTGACGGCGCTGTTTGCGCGGGGCCATGTGCTGCTGGAAGGACCGCCTGGCGTGGCCAAAACCTATCTGGCCCAGTGCTTCGCCCGCACGCTGGGGCTGGATTTCGGCCGGATCCAGTTCACGCCGGACCTGATGCCGGCCGACATCATCGGCTCCAACGTCTTCAACTTCCAGACCTCGACCTTCTCACTCACCGAGGGGCCGCTGTTCTGCGAATTGCTGCTGGCCGACGAGATCAACCGCCCGCCGCCCAAGACCCAGGCCGCCCTGCTGGAAGCCATGCAGGAGCGCAAGGTCACCATCGACGGAAAAACCCGCGAGCTCGGCGCCAGCTTCATGGTGGTGGCCACGCAGAATCCGCTGGAGCAACAGGGCACCTATCCGTTGCCGGAAGCTCAGCTCGATCGGTTCCTCTTCAAGCAATCCATGGGCTACCCCAGCCGCGAGGAGGAGCGTCGCATCGTCGCCGAGTATGGCATGCAGAGCGGCCACGCAGACCCGGCCGAACGGGGCGTCGCCCGTGTCGTCACCGCCGCCCAACTGGGCCAGGCGCACAAGGCGGTGGCGTGCATTCGCCTGACCGACGAGATCGTTGGCTACGTCCTGGACCTGGTGCGCTCGACCCGCGAAACGCCGGACTTTTCCAGCGGCGCGTCGCCGCGCTGCGCGGCGCAGCTGGCCCTGGCCGCGCGGTCCCGGGCGGCGTTGGACGGGCGCGACTATGTGATCCCCGACGACGTGAAGGCCCTGGCGCTGCCGGTGCTGCGTCACCGGGTGATCCTCTCGCCGGCGGCCGAGATCGAGGGCCGTCGTCCGGATCAGATCCTGCAGGATCTGGTCGACCTGGCCGCCGCGCCGCGTTGAGTCATTGAGGCTCTACCCGACCCGCCGCGCGATAGCGCTGATGGCCGCAGGCGCGCCCCTGGGGTTGGGTGTGGCTCTGGCCGCACCCGGGTTCTGGGTCGGCGGCGCGGCCTGGATCATCATGATCGCCGGGCTGATGCTGGCCGACGCCATGTTGGCGGCCCCGCAGCGGCAGATGACGGTGATGGCGACGGTGCCCTTCGTCATGGGAATCGGTCGTCCTGTCGCCGCGACCCTGACGGCCGTCTTCGCCGGACGTGCGCCACGGCGCGTGGAACTGGCGATCGGCGTCAACGCACGGCTCGCCGTTGAGCCGGACCGGCAGTCGGTCACCGTGACGGGCGGTGAGGCCAGCGCCTCGGTGCGGATCGCGCCGCTCAGGCGGGGCGAAGGGCGGATTGAAGGCGTCTGGGCGCGATGGTGCGGCCCGCTGGGCCTGGTGTGGTTGCAGCGTCCGGCTGCGGCGAGCCCGTCAATGGTGGTGACGCCCGATGTGGAAGGCGTGAAAGACGCGGCGTTGCGGCTCTTCGCCCGGGACGCGCCGCTCGGCGCCAAACCGTTGCGGGACGCCGGCGAAGGCAGCGATTTTCACGCGCTCAAGGACTTCCAGACCGGCATGGATCTGGGCGACATCGACTGGAAGCAGAGCGCCCGGCACAGCAAGCTGATCGGTCGGGAATACCGCACGGAACGCAATCACCACGTCCTGTTGGCCCTCGACACTGGCCGGTTGATGAGCGCGCCGGCGGCCGGACTGCCGCGCATCGACCGGGCCATCAATGCCGCCCTGTTGCTGGCCTTCGTATCCCTTCGGATGGGCGACCGCGTGGGCCTGTTCGCATTTGACTCTCGCCCGCGTCTGGCCAGTGGACTGACCTCGGGCCAGGCGGCCTTTCCGTTGCTGCAAAAGCTGGCGGCTTCGATCGATTATTCCACCGAGGAGACCAACTTCACCCTGGGCCTCACGGCCCTGGCCGGACGTCTGGACCGGCGCGCCCTGGTGGTGGTGTTCACCGACTTCGCGGACGCCACCAGCGCCGAGCTGATGATCGAGAACGTCGCGCGGCTGATGCGCACCCACCTGGTGTTGTTCGTGGTGTTCCGCGACGAGGAACTGGAAAACCTGGTCAGCCATGAGCCCCGCGAGCCGCAGGATGTCACCCGCGCAGTCATCGCTGAGCAGCTCCTGGCGCAACGCGGATCGGTGGCGACCCGATTGAAGCGAATGGGCGCCCAGATTGTCGACGCCCCCGCCGAGGGCCTCTCGGCTGGGCTTCT
>JANNFM010000637.1:0-2850 GCA_031379795.1 Alphaproteobacteria bacterium | reverse complement strand
CGGCACCGCTGGCCGACTATCGGGACAAGGTGCTGCTGATCGTCAACACCGCCAGCAAGTGCGGCTTCACGGGCCAGTACGCCGGGCTGGAAGCGCTGTACCGGAAGTATCGTGACAAGGGCGTCGTGGTGCTGGGGTTCCCGTGCAACCAGTTCGGCGCCCAGGAACCGGGCGACGCTGCAGAGATCGCGAACTTCTGCTCGCTGACCTATGAGGTCGATTTCCCGATGATGCGGAAGGTTGATGTCAACGGCCCCGCCGCCCACCCGCTCTACGTCTGGCTGAAGCGCCAGAAACCGGGGGTTCTGGGTACGACCGGCATCAAGTGGAACTTCACCAAGTTTCTGATCGACCGCGGCGGCCGGGTCGTGGACCGTTTCGCCCCCACCGTGGAACCGAAGGCGCTTGAGGGCGCGATTGAAAGGCTGCTCTGATGGCTGACGCCTTCGATGTGATCGTCATTGGATCGGGCCCTGGCGGCTATGTGACGGCCATCCGCGCCTCGCAGCTGGGGATGTCGGTCGCCATCGTTGAGCGGACCGAGTTGGGCGGTATCTGCCTGAACTGGGGCTGCATTCCCACCAAGGCGCTGCTGAAATCAGGCGAGATGTACGAGACCCTGGGCCATCTGGGTGACTATGGCCTGTCGGCGGAGAAGCGGTCCTTCGACTTCGGAGCCGTGATCGGGCGTTCGCGCAAGGTGGCCGCCCAGCTCAACGCGGGCGTCACCTATCTGATGAAGAAGCACAAGGTCGAGGTGGTGGTCGGTTCGGCCAAGCTCGAAAAAGGGCCGGGCGCGCCAACCGTCGTGGTGGGCGCGCGCAAGCTGACGGCCAAGCATGTGGTGGTTGCCACCGGCGCGCGGGCCCGCACGATCCCGGCCATCGGGCTGGAGCCGGACGGCGAGCGCATCTGGACTTATCGCGAAGCCCTGGTCCCCAAGGCGGCGCCCAAGACCATGGTGGTGATCGGGTCGGGCGCCATCGGCATGGAATTCGCCAGCTTCTATCGGGCGCTAGGCTCAGAGGTCACAGTGATCGAGATGCTGCCGCGCATCCTGCCCGTGGAAGACGAAGAGGTTTCCAAGGCCGCCCACAAGGCCTTCGAAAAGCGCGGCATCAAGTTCCGGGTCGGCGCGGCGGTGAAGAAGCTGGGCAAGACCAAGGCCGGCGTGGCGCTGGAGATCGAGGCCGGGGGCAAGGCGGAGACGCTGGAGGCCGACGTCTGCATCGTCGCCGTCGGCATTGTGGGCAATGTCGAGGACATGGGCCTGGAGGCGCTGGGCGTAAAAATTGATCGCACCCATATCGTCACCGACAGTCACGGCGGCACGGGCGTGGCCGGGCTCTACGCCATCGGCGACGTCGCGGGCCCGCCCTGGCTGGCGCACAAGGCCAGCCATGAGGGCGTGCACTGTATCGAACACATCGCGGGCCTGAAGCCGTCCAACCTGACGTCGCCTATCCCCGGCTGCACCTACACCAACCCGCAAGTGGCCTCGGTGGGTCTGACGGAGGCCCAGGCCAAGGAACAGGGGCTGGAGCCAAAGATCGGCCGCTTCCCGTTCAAGGTGAACGGCAAAGCCATCGCGTCCGGTGAGACCGAGGGTTTCATCAAAACGGTGTTCGACGGCAAAACCGGCGCCCTGATCGGCGCCCACCTGATCGGCCACGAGGTCACCGAAATGATCCAGGGCTATGTGCTGGCCATGACGCTGGAGGCCACAGAAGAGGACATCCAGGCCACCGTCTTCCCGCACCCGACCATGAGCGAGGCCATGCACGAGAGCGCCTTGGACGCCTACGGGAAGGTTTTGCACATCTAGACGGGTTACCCCGCCCGCTGCATCTCGGTGTCGACAATCCGCTGAAGGGCCACGTAGTCGGTCTTGCCGGTGCCCAGGACGGGGATTTCCGCCACGTGGATGAGCTTGCGGGGCACGGCCAGTTCGGGGGCGCCGATCGACTTGGCGTGGGCGATCAGGGTGCTGGAGGTGGCGTCGGGGCGATCCGTAACCAGGATGAGCCGCTCGCCTTTCTTGGGGTCCGGCAGCGACACCACGGCGTGGCGGCTTCCCGGCCAGACAGCGGATGCGAGGTCTTCGGCGGCCGTCAGCGAAACCATCTCGCCGCCGATCTTGGCGAAGCGTTTGACGCGTCCCATGATCGCGATCCAGTCATCATCGGTGATGGAGACCACGTCGCCAGTGTCATGCCAGCCCTCGGTCGGCGGATCGATCCCACCTTGGGCATTGAGGTAGCCCGTCATGATGTTGGGGCCGCGTACGAGCAGCTTGCCGCCGCCGGGGATCCCCTCCACGGGCTCAAGCCGGGTTTCCACGCCGGCCACGAGCCAGCCGACGGTCCCGCGCCGATTGTCTGTTGGGATGTTGCACGCGATGACGGGCGACGCCTCGGTGGCGCCGTAACCCTCGAGCAGCGGGATCGGCCCGAACTTTTCGTGGAACATGTTGTGGGTCTCTTCGCGCACCCTTTCGGCGCCGCAGACGACGAAGGCGAGACCGGAGAGCTCGTCAGGCTCCGCAGAGCGGGCGTACTGGTTCAGGAAGGTGTCTGTGGCGAACAGGGCGTTGGCCTTGGTGTCCTTGATCAGCGGCGGGATCTGTTTGACATGAAGCGGTGAGGGGTACTGGATCGACTTCATGCCGCCCAGGATCGGCAGCAGGGCACCAGCGGTCAGGCCGAAGCAGTGGAAAATCGGCAACGGGTTGAACCACACCCAGTCGCGGTTCATCGGGAACAGTCCCTCAATCTGGCGCGCGTTGGACACCAGGTTGGATTGACTGAGCACCACGCCGCGCGGCGCGCCGAAGCTGCCGGAGGTGAACAG
>JANNFM010000624.1:0-14678 GCA_031379795.1 Alphaproteobacteria bacterium | reverse complement strand
TTGTTCAGGATCGCGGCAAAGGCTTCGATGGTCGACCAGGAGGAGCACTCATACTCGGTGCCCGGCCAGGGATTGAACGGGATCAGGTTGATCTTGGCCGGGATGCCCTTCAGCAGCTGGACCAGGGCCTTGGCTTCGGCGGGCGTATCGTTGACGCCCTTCAGCATGACGTATTCGAAGGTTACCCGCCGGGCATTGGACAGGCCGGGATAGGCGCGGATGCCGGCCATCAGCTGGGCCAGAGGGTACTTTTTGTTCAGTGGCACCAGCACGTCGCGCAGGGCATCGTTGGTGGCGTGCAGCGAGATCGCCAGCATGGCCTGGGAGTTCTGGCCGAGGTCATGCAGCTCGGGGACCACACCCGAGGTTGATACCGTGATCCTGCGGCGCGAGATCGCGATGCCTTCGTTGTCCGAGATGATGTCGATGGACGCCGCGACGTTGCCCAGATTGTAGAGCGGCTCGCCCATGCCCATGAACACGATGTTGGTCAGGCGGCGATCTTCCTTGGGGCTGGGCCATTCCTCAAGGTCGTCACGGGCGACCTGCACCTGAGCCACGATCTCGGCGGCGGTCAGGTTACGAACCAGGGCCTGGGTGCCGGTATGGCAGAATGTGCAGTTCAGCGTGCAGCCGACCTGACTGGACACGCACAGCGCCCCGGCGCGGCCCACGTCAGGGATATAGACTGTCTCGACCTCTATGCCCGGCCCCAGACGGATCAGGTACTTGCGCGTCCCGTCCTTTGACACCTGACGCTCGACAATCTCGGGGCGGGTCAGGCTGAAGGCCTCGGCCAGGGCGGCGCGGGTCTCCTTGGCCACGTCGGTCATCCGTTCGAAGTCGGTGACGCCGTAGTGGTGGATCCAGCGCCACAGCTGGGTGGCGCGCATTTTCGCCTTGGCCAGCGGCACGACGTCGGCCGCCACCAGCGCCGCCGCCAGCTCAATCCGCGTCAATCCGCACAGGTTGGGCTTGACGAGCGCAAGCGGTCGGGCCGTCGCGCGGCTGAGATCGAGGGTGACGCCCAATGGAAGGTCCCTGACTGGAAGGACGGCGAATATAGGCGAAGGCGGGCGCGCCTCCAAATCCCGCCCTCAAGGGAGCCTCTGCGAAACATCGTTCATCGCCTGATCCATCAGGATCGCATCGGCCGCGACCTTTCGCAGAGCTCTCGATCATAGGAGGAAACGCTCCAGCATTGCGTCCAGCGTGACCAATTCGCCCGCATCGCCACCCCGGATTTGTGCCACGTGGATCGCTGCAGCCCCTGGGGCTGGGGGCGGATCACGGTTCCCTGATGTAGGCGGTCGGAGCGGCCAGTGCATTGACTTCCGCGAGGACCCGCGCCCTACCCGGTGATCATGGCCGAGACCTACGAAACCGCCGCGCCCGGCGACCGCATGACCACCTTCGTTCCCCACGCCGCCGCGCTGGGTATGACCCTTGTGTCCCTGGAGAAGGGCTCAGGCGTGATGCAGGTCGCCTGGCGGGAAGACCTCGTGGGCGACCCCGAGACCGGCGTGATCGCCAGCGGCGTGGTGACCGCCCTGATCGACCACACCTGCGGCCTGGCGATCAGTTCCGCCGGCGACATTCCGGCCACCATCGCCACGCTCGACCTGCGGATCGACTACCTGCGCCCGTCGGGTCCCGGCCTTGGCATTACGGCCCAGGCCGATTGCTACAAGCTGACCCGCTCGGTGGGCTTTGTCCGCGCCCAGGCCTGGGATGTCACATCCTCTGATCTGGTGGCCACCGCCCAGGCGACCTTCATGCTGACCCGGGCCGGTTGAGATGAGCGATGAGGCTTTCAAAACCCTGGAGGCGTTCCTCGAACGCATGCCCTACGCTCGCTTTCTGGGCCTGCGGGTGGAACTGGCGGGCGATGAGATGACCGCCGTCCTGCCGTTCGCCCAGCATCTGGTCGGCAACCCCATACTTCCGGCGCTGCATGGCGGGGTGATCGGCGCCTTCATGGAAATGACCGCCCTGGCCCAGCTGTCGCTGGCGCGACCGGCGTTGCGGATTCCCAAGACCATCGACATCACCATCGAATACCTGCGTCCCGGCCGCGCCCAGGAAACCTACGCCCGCGCCACCCTGCGCAAGATCGGTCGGCGGGTCGCCAATGTGCAGGTCGAATGCTGGCAGGACAGCCGCACCCAGCCGGTCGCCGGCATGACGGGACATTTCCTGCTGCGCGGGGAACGGTAGGGAGGGGCGGATTGATCACCAGACGCTTGCTGGAGGACCTTGCCGAGACGATGTTTGCAACCGAAGCGGGTGGACGTCTGACGGGCAATGCGCCCCAACTTCATGTCCTGAGAACCCGGGAACATCTGATCGCGCGATTCCATGCGGCGCTGACCGACGAGATCGCAGCAAGTCTTCGGAGCCGCGCCGAGGCTCCCCGAGGACGGGCCGGCCACTGGGCGCGCGACTACGCCGCATACCATGAAATCCTCCGCGGTGTCGGGCCGCTGACCGAGGTCCGCGCCGGACCCCTCTATGCTGTTCCCGACCTGGGAAATCCGCCATCAGACGTGGTTTCGATCGGACCCGACAACCGCGATCTTCTGCGGCATGGGCTCGACGAGTGGCAGCCCGATGTCGATGCGGGATTGCCGATGGCCGCCGTGGTGCGCGACGGCCGCGCGGTGTCAGTATGCGCCAGCGTAAGGGCGTCGCGCGCTGCGCACTTCGCCGGTGTCGAAACCCTACCGGATCACCGCGGATTGGGATTGGCCGCCGGCGCTGTCACCGCCTGGGCGCAGGCCGTGCAGGCGCTTGGCGCCGCGCCCTACTACGGGACCACCTTCGACAACCTGGCATCCCAAGGGGTGGCGAGACGACTTCGACTGACCCTGATCGGGTCAGAGTTTTCGATTGCGTGCGAACCGGCCGTAGAGCGGACGACACTCAAGGACTCAGACGACCTTTAGTTCTTCGGGATGCGCGCCTTCCGGGTTCTCGGCAGAGTTTTGTCGGCTGCGCGTAGCGCGGCCAGCTCTTCGTCGGCCTCGGCTCTTCTTGTATCTTTCCGTTGTGTATCGAACCTGCGGTAGTGGGATTTTGCGGCAGCCTCTGCCGAGTCGTGGCGAATCTGCCCGCCGTGCGACAGCACCGTCCGCCCCAATGTGTGAATCTGCTTGTCGAGCATCTGGGCCGCATGCCTCATCGTCGTCAGTCGACCAATCGCAAGCTGGTCCTCAAAAATGTCGAGCAGGATCGTCGTCAGGCGATTGAGTTCCGTCATCTCGCCTGGCGAGAGATAGTTCTTTGCGACGACCGCGTCGGTTTGACGGATTTCATCCTTGGCCCAGACCTGAAGGCCCATGTTTGGCGCGTTCGCGTCTGCCCGCCCCATCAACAGCTCGGACGGTGTGAGATTCAAGACGGCATAAAAGAGTTTGGCCTGGGTCTGGCGATAGAATTCGCGGGCTGCCTCGGAGCTTCCATCATAGTCTTGGCACATCGAGCAAATCCGCCGAAGCTCGGCGTAGATGTTAGCCTCCGATGAACGAATGTCGCGGATAGTATCGCGAAGTTCCGCAAGGCGGTCGTGCTCCGCCGGCTCTTTTAGACGCTCCGCATCGACAACGAACCCTTTGGTGGCGAACCGAACCAACACCGCCGTCGTCCACTTCCGGAACAGGGTAGCTTGCGCCGAACTGACCCGATAGCCAACGGAGATGATAACATCGAGGCTGTAGATCGCTACCGGCTTCGTTGACCGAGCAATTTGCATAAACTGCAAATTGCTCGGCTCCTCCAACTCACGAGTCTCGAACACGTTGGCGATATGGCGCGAGATGACTGACACATCACGGCCAAACAGGTCAGCCAATTGCGCCTGCGTCATCCAAAGGGCGTCGCCTTCGTACTGAAGCTCAACTCGCACACCTTTTTGGCTGTTGTAGATTAGGAAGCGCCCACCGGTTTCCGGGTGTTCGAAAAGACGAACAGGCTCATCGCCAGCTGGATCGCTCATAGACATCGTCTGGGCCCGACTCATGGAGGAACATGAGTAGAACACAGTTGGCGCTCAGAGTCTAAGGCGAGGCCGCTCCCTTCGGCGCTTCGCCTTAGCCTACCCTGTCGTCCAAACGCTGGGACCAACAGATTCAGGGCTTCGCGGCCAGCACCGCCGTCTCCGTCTTCACCTGCGCCAGCATGGCCTCCGCCTTGGTGATACCCGCGGCGTCCTTGCGGTTACGGGCCTCGATCAGCGCGCCGGTGGCCTCCATCTCGCGGACCGGCAACAGGTGGGTGTCGTCGGCGGGCACGAAGGGTTTGGTCTGGATCTTGTCGAGGATGGCGCGCTGGCGGGCGGCCTCGGGGGTATCGCCGACGCCATAGC
Source organism: Alphaproteobacteria bacterium (assembly GCA_031379795.1). Lineage (GTDB taxonomy): Bacteria > Pseudomonadota > Alphaproteobacteria > Caulobacterales > Caulobacteraceae > Phenylobacterium. The sequence goes on along the minus strand of JANNFM010000624.1, from coordinate 10,315 downwards.
CGAACATGAAGGCCGCGATCTTCTTCTTCAGAGCGGGATCCAGGTCCTTGCGCCAGACCAGCGGGTCCTCCGGGATGCGCGGCGAGCGCCAGACAATCTCGACATTGCCCAGGGTCTTGCGGGCAAGGTCCGTGTCCAGCAGCCGCAGGCGGTCCATCGAGGCGGTATTGTTGGTGGCCGCGTCCTGCAGCCCTCCCGAGACCGAGAACAGATTGGTCTCGTGATTGGCCGAACGGACATTCTTGAAACAGGACGACGGATCGATGTTGCGTGGCGCAAACAGGAAGGTCATCGGCGCCAGGGTGCCCGACGTCGACTTGGGGTCGCCCATGCCGAAATTGAGGCTCTTGTCGCACGCCAGGATCTTGTCCAGCGTGACGCCCGAGCCCTTCTTGACGATGATCACGGCCTCATAGCCGTCGATGCCGGTCGGGTTCACCGAACGGGCGAACACCTCGCCGTTCGCGCGCCGCACGGCCTCCAGCCCTGACTGGTTGGTGAACCAGCCCAGATCGCTCTGCTTGAACCGCATGCCCTCGATCAGGGCTGTGTAGTTGGAGCCATAATAGGCCTTCACCGGGCGACCCAGCGCCTTGGCCATGTCCTCGACGAAGGGTGTCCAGTCTTTCTCGGCGCTGGCCTGGCTCTCCGCCGACAGGATCGAGAAGACCAGTTCCTTGCGCTCCGGCTCCTGGCTCTTGCCGCATCCGGCGAGAGAGAGGGCGGCGATCAGCGCCAGCGCGATATGACGGCTCATTTTCCCTCCACCGGTGGCAGCTTCATGGCCACCACCTCGCGACTGGCGCGGTTGATCCCGAAGAGCACGCCGGGCGCACTGCGGTCAAACGTGATCGCCTGACCCTCCACGGCAATCGGAATCGTTCCCACCAGTTTCAGGACGCCGCCGCCCTTTGGCACACTCAGCACATAGAGTTCAGGCCGATCGTGCCCGGTCACATAGAGCCGACCATCCCCCCCGAAGGCCCCGCCCGATGCGCTCGAGGGCGCCATCCGGACCAGCACCTCAGGAGGGAAGGTCCATCGGTCCAGGGTGCGCCATTGGTCGTCAAACCGCACAATGGTCGTGAAACGATGGTCGCGGCCCGGCTCGCCGCCCCGGCCGTCATAGTTGGCGAACCCGGCCCACCATGACCCGTCCTTGCGATCCACAAAGGTGAGCGACCCTGGCTGAGGGCCCAAGGGGATGGTCCGAACATGGGCGAGCGTCTTCGGATCAAACACCTCGACCTGACTCTGCATGGGAGTGGCGGGATAGTTGGAGCCGGCGCAGATCAGTTCGGCGCCAATCACGGCGCAGGAGTTCATGTGCGGGAACTTGACCGGATCGCCCTTGAAGTGGGCGACCTTCTCGCCGGTCTTGCGGTCGTACTTGGCGATCTGGGCGTTATCCACGGCGTAGAGAAAGGCCGCATCGACCGCCACGCCCTGACGCGCCTCCGCCGCCGGACTGCGCGACACCACGTCCGCCGGGGCGAAAAGCACGGCGGCGGCGAACAGGACCTCAAACACGCTTCGCGCCAGCCACGCCGTCCTCCACCACGAATTTCGCCAGATCACGAACGGTCGATTGTGCGACCAGCGCGTTCTCGACGCCCCGGAAGGTGACGGTGCAGGTCTTGGGAGTCAGTTCGACCCGGCCATAGCCCCGCGTCTCGCCCTCGCCGTAGGTCAGGCGACGATTGGCCATCATCAACAGCCGGATATCCTTGGCTTCTGCGCCCAGCGAGCTGATGGAACCGCCAACGAACTCGCTGGCCACCGGGGGGCCGTCCGGCGTCAGCGCCAGGTCGCCCGCGAAGAAGCAGTGAATATCGCCGCCCAGCACCACGGGGTTGGACACCTTGGCGTCGCGCCAGCCTTCCAGCACGCGGCGACGGCTGGCGGCATAGCCGTCCCACCCGTCGTTGCCGACCTTGCCCAATCGGGTGATGAGCTGTTCCATCAGGTATTGCTGGCCTAGCAGATTCCATCGCGCACGGCTGCTGCGGAACTCGTTCTGCAGCCAGCGTTCCTGGGTCTGGCCCAACAGGGACCGGGCCGGGTCCGACCGCTCCGGGCAATCCATGGGGATGCGCTTGCCGTCCGACGCCGCGTCACAGGTGCGGTGATTGCGGTACTGGCGCGTGTCCAGCATCTGAAGCCGTGCCAGATCGCCCCAGGCCCTTGAGCGATAGAGCAGCATGTCCGGCCCCACCGGACGCTGGGTCCGACGCAGGGGCATGTTCTCATAGAAGGCCTGGTAGGCCGCCGCCCGACGTTTCAGGAAGACGGCGGGATCGGGGTTCGTGCGATCCTGGTCGTCGCCATAATCGTTGGCCACCTCATGGTCGTCCCAGGTGACCATCCAGGGCGCGGCGGCATGGGCCGCCTGAAGATCCGTGTCGGTCTTGTACCAGGCATAGCGCTCGCGATAGCCGGCCAGATCAACAGGCTCCGCCGCCGGATGCGCGCGCACGCCCTTGCCGGTGTGGGCCTCTTCATAGATGTAGTCGCCGAGGAACAGCACCAGATCCGGCTGATCCGCCGCCAGGGCGGCGTGGGCCGAGTAGAAGCCCGCCGAGTACTTCTGGCAGGAGGCATAGGCCAGCTTCAGCTGATCCACCGCTGTCCCCGCGGCCGGCGCTGTGCGGGTTCGCCCGACCGGACTGGCATGGCCCCCGGCATTGAACCGGTACCAATACTCACGAACGGGCCTCAGGCCACTGACTTCGACATGGACCGAGTGACCGGCCTCGGCCACGGCCAGCTTGCGGCCACGGGCCACCGTCCGCTTCATCGCCGGGTCCGCCGCGATCTCCCAGCGCACCGAGACCGGGGCTGGGTTCATGCCGCCACGTGGTTCCCGGGGCCGGGGTGCTAGGCGCGTCCAGAGCACCATGCCGTCCGGCGCGGGTTCGCCCGACGCGACCCCCAGAGCGAACGGATTTTCCACCATCCGGGTCGCCGCGACCGCCGACGTCCAGGCGGCCGGGGTCAACGCGAGACCCGCCAATCCGGCGGCCTGGGTCAGGAGTGCGCGGCGTGATGACATTCCGTCTGACCTTTCGAGACCAACCGCCACCGTGGGCCCGGATGATGACAGTTGTATTCCCCGGCTCCGGACCTGACGCAATCTTCGGCAAGGCTGATCTACGCTCTTCCCCCGGGGTCGTCATCGGCGGGCTCTTGACCCGGCGATCCAAACCGGGGCCGCCACCAGCCCTGTTCGCCGTTTGATAGGCGGGTCAAGCCCGCCTATGACGTTCGAAGAGGGGAAGGAATTGTGTGACCCACCCCCGCCGCTGACGCATCAATCCACCATCACCACCACCTTGCCCATGGCCTTGCGGCTGGCGAGGTGCGTGATGGCCGCCGCAGCGTTGGCCAGGGTGAAGCGTTCGGAAACGTAGGGCTTGATCTTGCCGTCGGCGTACATCTTCATCAGTTCGGCGACGCTGGCCTGATGGCGTTCCGGATTCTTGCCGACCCAGGCCCCCCAGAACACGCCCACGATCTCGCAGCCCTTGAGCAGCGCCAGGTTCAGCGGGATCTTGGGGATCTCGCCGGCGGCGAAACCGACCACCAGGTATTTGCCCTCCCAGGCGATGGAGCGCAGCGCCGGCTCGGCATAGGCGTCGCCGATGGCGTCATAGATCACGTCGGCGCCCTCCGGCCCGCAGACCTCCTTGAAGAGTGCGCCCAGCGCCCTCTGGCCGTCGCGATCAAACGGGCCGCGCCCATAGACCAGGCCGACGTCGGCCCCGCGGCTAATGCAGAGGTCAACCTTTTCCTGGCTGGAACAGGCGGCAATCACCCGCGCGCCCATGGCCTTGCCCAGCTCCACAGCCGCCAGGCCGACACCGCCGGCCGCGCCCAGCACCAGCAGAGTCTGGCCCGGCTGCAGGTTCGCCCGGTCCTTCAACGCGTGCCAGCTGGTGCCATAGGTCATGATAAAGGCGGCCGCGTCGTCCCAGGGCATGGAGTCCGGGATCTTCACCAACCGGTGAGCTTCCAGCGCCAGTTCCTCGGCCATGCCGCCCCAACCGGTGTTGCCCAGCACCCGGTCGCCCGGCTTCACATGGGTGACGCCTTCACCCACGGACTTGACGATCCCGGAGATCTCGCCGCCCGGCGCGAACGGGCGGGCCGGCTTGAACTGGTATTTGTCCTCGATGATCAGGGTGTCGGGAAAATTGACGCCGACGGCCTTGACGCTGACCACAGCCCAGCCGGGTCTGGCTTCTGGGGACGGCATGTCGTCCAGCACCAGGGTCTCCGGCCCGCCAACAGCCTTGCTCAACAGCGCTTTCATGAACGTCACTCCCATATCGATTTGCCGGAACCCTAGCTGGTTCGAACGACTGTTTGAAGTCCTACCCCCTCAATGGAAGGGTTGGCGAACGGCCGCTGCCAATGCGATCCCGACGGATCAGACGATTTCAGGGGCGCGATGTCCGATTGTGCCGCACGGCCATCAAGGCAGGGAAAGAGCGTTCAGAAACCTCTTGAGGTCGCCGCCCGGGAACAGAAGCCCCCGCACACCCGCGCGGGTGGCCGCCTCCAGATCTGACGCCTTGTCTCCCACCAGCAGGGACGCGGCGCGGTCGACGGGCCAGTCGGCAAGCGCCTGCAGGATCATGCCGGGGTTGGGTTTGCGGAGCGGAGGGTCAGGGTGGCGGTAGGCGGGATCGGCGGCCTCAGGGTGCTGGGGGGCGTGGTAGAAGGCATCGATGCGCGCGCCGATCTGCGCCAGGTCGGATTGCATGTGGGCGTGCAGGGCGTGGACGGCGTCTTCGGTGTAGTAGCCACGCCCGACGCCGGACTGGTTCGTCACCACGATCACCAGCCAGCCCGCGCGGTTGAAGTCGGCGACAGCTTCGCGGGCGCCCTGGATCCAGCGGAAGTCCGCCCAGCGGTGAACATAGCCCTGGTCCTCATTGAGGACGCCGTCGCGGTCGAGGAAGAGCGCGGGCTTGAGGGCAGCGGGCGGGGGCACGGGTGCGACTATATCGCCAAGAGGATGGGGATGGGCTTTCAAAATGCGGGATTCGCGCCATAGGTTTCGACGCGTTCAAATTGCGAGGTCCCTTTGGCTGGCGTCCTGACGATCAACGACCTGAAGGTCGACTTCGACACCCATGATGGCGCGGTGCATGCCGTGCGCGGGGTGTCTCTGGAGATCGGCCGGGGCGAGACCCTGGGCGTGGTGGGCGAAAGCGGTTCGGGCAAAAGCCAGACCTTCATGTCGGTCATGGGTCTGCTGGCCCGCAATGGCCGGGCGTCCGGGTCGGCGACCCTGAACGGGCAGGAACTGCTGACCATGACGCCGCGCGAGCTGAACCGGGTGCGCGGCTCGAAGATGACCATGATTTTTCAGGATCCGCTGACGGCGCTGACGCCGCATGTGCGGATCGGGGAACAGATCGCCGAGCCCTTGCGGTTGCATCTGGGGCTGAGCGGGGCGGATGCCGACAAGCGGGCCCGCGAATGGCTGGACAATGTGCGCATACCCAATGCGGCGCAACGGATGCGCCAGTACCCGCACGAGCTGTCTGGCGGCATGCGCCAGCGGGTGATGATCGCCGCCGCCATGGCGCCGGGGCCGGAACTGCTGATCGCCGATGAGCCGACCACCGCGCTGGATGTGACCGTCCAGGCCGAGATCCTCGACCTGATGGCCGAGCTGCAGCGCGCCACCGGGACCGCCATGGCCCTGATCACCCACGACATGGGCGTGATCGCCCGGTTGGCCGACCGGGTCTGTGTGATGAAGGACGGTGCCTACGTCGAGGCGGGCCTGGTCGAAGACATCTTCCGGCGTCCGAAGACCGACTACACCAGGGCCCTGCTGGCCGCGATCCCGCGACTGGACCGATCAGACCGGGGCGGACGGCCCGAGATATTGCCCCTGACGAGCGGCGCGCCAGTGATCGCGGAGGGCACCGAGGTCAAGGTCTACTTTCCGATCCAGGGGCCGCTGTTCAGCAAGGCGCGCACACTTCGCGCCGTTGACGGCGTGTCATTCGAGGTCCGGCAGGGTGAGACCCTGGGGGTCGTCGGCGAGAGTGGATCGGGAAAGTCCACCCTGGCCCGCGCGGTGCTGAACCTGCTGCCGGCCACGGGCGGAGCGGTCACCCTGATGGGGCGCGACATCACCTCGGCCGATCGCGAAACGATGCGGGCGGCGCGCAAGGATTTGCAGATCGTGTTCCAGGATCCGCTGGCCAGCCTGGACCCGCGCATGACCGTAGGCTCGTCCATCGCCGAGCCGCTCAGCGCCTTCCGTCCGGACCTGAACCGCGCCGCCCGCGAGGTGGAAGTCCGCGCCATGATGGCCAAGGTCGAACTCGATACCGACCTGATCAACCGCTATCCGCACGAACTCAGCGGCGGCCAGAACCAGCGGGTCGGCATTGCGCGGGCGATGATCCTGAAGCCGAAACTCGTCATCTGCGACGAGGCCGTCTCGGCGCTGGATGTATCGATCCGGGCGCAGATCATCGACCTGTTGATCCAGCTGCAGGCCGAGATGGGGCTGGCGATGATCTTCATCAGCCATGACCTGGCGGTGGTGCGCGAGATCAGCCACCGGGTGCTGGTGCTTTACATGGGCCGCGTTATGGAGCTGGCCGACCGCGACCGCATCTGGCAGGCACCGCAGCACCCCTACACCCAGGCCCTGCTGTCGGCGGCCCCGATCCCTGATCCGGCGGTGGAGCGATCACGCGCCCGCTTGAAGCTGACCGGCGAACCGCCCAGCCCGATGGATCCGAAAACCGCCTACCGCTTCCTGCCCTCGCGACTGGGGTCCGGTCCGCCGCCGGAGCTGCGCGAAGTGGCGCCGGGGCACATGGTGGCGGAGTTTGATCCGGTATGATGCTCGTGCTTTGCCTTCCCCGATTTCGGGGAAGGGGGACCGCCCGCTGAAGAGCGGGAGGTGGAAGGGACGGGCCCGGGCTCCGAGCTTGAACTTGCCCCCTCCACCACCCTTCGGGCGGTCCCCCTCCCCCGCTTCGCATGGGAGGCAAAGGTTCCCTTGAGCGGCACCTTGAAGCGCGGCGTTGCCCCCCGGCCTCGCCATCGTTAGGTTGCGCCCCTTCTCGAACCCCGGCCCCTGCAGCATGACCCTCGCCTTTGACGATATCCTCGCCGCCCATGCGCGGGTGAAGGGTCATATTGAGCGCACGCCCTGTCGCCGGTCGCGCACCCTGTCGGAGATCACCGGCGCCGAGGTGTGGGTGAAATTCGAGAACCAGCAGTTCACGGCGGCCTACAAGGAGCGCGGCGCGCTCAACAAGTTGCTGCAACTGGGCGAGAATGTCCGCAAGCGCGGGGTTATCGCGGCGTCTGCCGGCAATCACAGCCAGGGGCTGGCCTACCACGCGGCCCGGTTGGGAATCCCCGTGACCATCGTCATGCCCAAGGCGACGCCTTTCATGAAGGTGCAGCAGACCCGCGCCCACGGCGCCGAGGTGGTGATCGACGGCGAGGGGTTCGACGATGCCGCCGCCACCGCTGACCGGCTCTGCGCCGAGCGGGAGCTGACCTATGTGCACCCCTTCAACGATCTGGATGTGATCGCCGGCCAGGGCACGGTGGCTATCGAGATGCTGGAGGATGTACCCGATCTGGAGGTACTGCCGATCCCGATCGGCGGCGGTGGGCTGATTGCCGGGATGGCGACGGCGGCCAAGCATCTGCGGCCGGATATCCAGGTGTTCGGCGTGGAGCCGGCGATGTTTCCGTCGTTCACCGCCAAGATGCGCGGCGTGAACACCGCCCGGACCGGCAGCGCATCGACCATCGCCGAAGGCATCGCGGTCAAGGAAGTGGGCGACATCAGCTATGCCGTCGCCCGGCCGCTGATCGACGAGGTGCTGCTGATCGAGGAGCCCTATTTCGAGCGCGGCATCGCCCTCTACTGCAATGTCGAAAAGACCGTGGTCGAGGGCGCCGGCGCGGCGTCGCTGGCGGCGTTGCTGGCCTATCCGGACAAGTTCCGGGGCAAGAAGTGCGGGCTGGTGATCACCGGCGGCAATATCGACACCCGCCTGCTGGCCTCGGTGTTGACCCGCGAACTGGTGCGCGAAAGCCGGATTGTGTCGCTGCGCGTGATCGGTGATGACCGCCCCGGACTGCTCGCCAATGTGTCGGCCATCATCGGCCAGATGGGTGCCAACATCATCGAGGTGGCGCACAACCGCCTGGCGCTGGACGTCCCGGCCAAGGGCGCCGAGTTCGACCTGATGATCGAGACCCGCGACCGCCAGCACACCCAGGAAGTGATGGACGCCCTGCGTGAACGCGGCTACCCGCCGCGCGTTGTTTAAGGACCCTGATCGATGATGCGCAACGCGATGATGCTGGCCCTGATTCTGGCGCTGGCTGCCTGTTCGCCAAAGTCGGGCGGCGCGAAGGCTCCGGGTGTCGCGCAGGCGCAAAGCGAGACCTCAAAGGCGTTCATGACCAAGGTCGGCAAGGAAGCCGGTGTTGTCGTCCTGCCGTCGGGTCTGGCCTACAAGGTCGTCCGGTCCGGCCCAACCACAGGCCTGAAGCCGCAACTCACCGACGAGGTGAAGGTGCACTACGAAGGCAAGCTCACCGATGGCAAGGTGTTCGATAGCTCGTACGAGCGCGGCCAGCCCGCCGCCATGCCCCTTCGCGGACTGGTCCCCGGCTGGCAGGAAGCCCTGCAACTGATGCGGCCGGGCGACGAATGGGTGCTCTATGTGCCCTCGAACCTGGGCTACGGCGAGGAGGGCGCGGGCGGTGGCGAGATCCCGGGCGGCGCGCCGCTCACCTTCCGCATTGAGTTGATCGACGTGCTGCCGGGTCCGGGGCGCATTCAACAGGGATAGAACCGGCTCGCGGCCAGTTTCTGTCGCCACGTTACAGTGGCGGGGGTGTCGAAAGACCCGGCGGGGTCTAAACTCTCCCCATGACCACAGACCTTTATCCCGCAGCCCGCGACATCCTGGCGACCCTGGTCGCGTTCGACACCACCTCGCGCGGTTCGAATCTGGATCTGATCGCCTGGGTCGAGGAATATCTCGACGGGATCGGCGTGCCGCACAGGCGCGTCCCGAATGCTGACGGAACAAAGTCAAATCTTCTGGCGACCATCGGTCCCGCAGTTGAGGGCGGCGTCGTGCTGTCGGGACACACCGACGTGGTGCCGGTCGACGGCCAACCCTGGAGCACCGACCCCTTCACCCTGACGCAAAAGGGCGAGCGGCTGTTCGGACGCGGCACCTGCGACATGAAAGGGTTCATTGCCCTCGCTTTGGCGGCCGCGCCGGAGCTTGCGGCGGCCAGCCTCTCAAGACCGGTCCATCTGGCCTTCTCCTATGACGAGGAAATCGGCTGTCTCGGCGCACCACAGATGATCGAGGTCATCCGTCGCGAACTTCCCGCCCCCGCGGTGGTTGTGGTGGGGGAGCCCACCAGCATGGAGGCCGTCAACGGCCACAAGGGCATTGCGACGTTCCATGTGGCCGTGACGGGACGCGAGGTGCATTCCAGTCAGCCCCACCTGGGCGTTTCGGCGGTGATGGAAGCGGTCAGGCTGATGTCGTCACTGAATACCCTGTCCGAACGCCTGCTGGCGGAGGCCGATCCGGCGTCCCCGTTCACGCCCAAGGGTCCGACACTGACCATAGGCCTCGTCCAGGGCGGCACGGCCCACAATATCCTGGCCCGTGAGTGCAGCTTCGTGTTCGACCTGCGCGCGCCGGGACCGCTCACGCCCGCGGAGATCATCGCGCCATTTCTGGCCGAGGCGGCGGCGATGAACCGGGCACTCAAGGCCCGGGCGCCCGAAGCCGGTGTGGTGGTGGAGCAGCGCACGGACGTGCCGCCCTTCGTGCCGGAGCCGAACGGCATCGCCGAAGCCTTCGCGCGCCGCATGGCCGGCGACAACGGCCCGCCCCGCGTGGTGGCCTATGCAGCCGAGGCCGGGCAGTTCCAGGCGGCAGGGTTCTCCACCGTCATCTGCGGCCCCGGCTCCATCGGCCAGGCGCACCAGGCTGATGAATTCGTCAGCCTGCAGCAGTTGGCGCTGTGCGAGCGTTTTCTGGCTGCCTTGCGGGTGCGCGGTTGAGGTACGCATCGAGCGTAAAGTAGGTTGAGGCAGGCCCGTCAAACACCGAGAGGAAGCAGGACCGTGACCGTTGGAGACAGCCCGAACGCCGCAGCCGCGGCGCCCCTTGCAGCACCCAAAACGCCGCCCGTGTACTGGCTTTTGTTGGTAATTGCCATCGTGGCTGAGGTGATTGCCACGACGATGCTCAAGTCAACCGAGGGCTTCACCCGCTTG
>JANNFM010000602.1:0-1746 GCA_031379795.1 Alphaproteobacteria bacterium | reverse complement strand
CCCCCCCATCCCGCACACCCGGCGCAAGGCCGGGGCCCTGACCGCCAACGCCGTCGGGGTTTTGCTGACCCACTTACCCGTCCTAACCCATCCCTAGGCCTATCATTAGGGGCCCCGCAATTCGCGGGTTTGCGCGGCGGGGAGAGGAAGGTCAATCTGCCTGGATGTTGCTCTAGATTTCCCGCCGGCTCAGCATCCAGAAGCGCCCCAGCAACAGGCCGCAGGACACCAGCGTCGCGATGATGATCGCCCAGATGATGCCATTGATCCCCAGCTGCATGGGGATCGCCAGCCACCAGGCCAGCGGGGCCATGATCACGACGTAGCTCAGCAGGTGCGTATAGCTGGGCACCCACACATCGCCGCGCGCCCGCAGGGACTGGGCCACCACCACCTGGATCGCATCGGGCAGGAAGAACAGGCAGCACAGGATCAACGCCGGCGCCGCCATGGCGATCGTGGCCAGGTCTGTTGTGTAAGCTTTGGCGATCTGAGCCGCCATCGGCCAGATGATGATCGACACCAGCAGGCCAAAGGCGGTTGCCACGCCGATGGACACCATTGCGGCCCGATTGACGGCGGCAATGTCACGCGCCCCGTAGGCCTTGCCCACCAGCACCGCCGCGCCTGTCGCCAGACCCAATGGCACCATGAAGATGATCGAGGCGACGTTCAGCGTGATCGCGAACGCGGCCACCGCCAGTCCGCCGATCCAGCCCGCCACGATGTTCATCCCCGCGAAGGACGCCACCTCGAAGAAATTGGAGGCTCCGGCCCCGTAGCCGATATGGCGCTGCTCGATCTCGGCCGGGCGGTCGCGTTCTGGCTTGCGGAATACGCCAAGCGCTCGGGCTTCCGGCATCCGGGCAATGTAGGCCAGCATGGCGATCACCAGAAAGGCCCGCGCGCCAGTGGTGGCCCAAGCGCCGCCGACCGCCCCCAGCGCCGGCAATCCGAACGATCCGGGCACCAGCAGCAGTAGCAAGCCCAGGTTGACCACATTGGCCGCCCACATGGCCCACGCGCCTGGTCCCGGTCGCGACTGCCCCTCCAGCCACATACTTGCGGTGACGGCCAGACCATAGAACGGCAGCGAAAGCGCAAAGATCGTCAGCACCTCCGACGCGCCGTCGGCCAGATCCGGCTCAAGCCCGACGGCGTGCATGAAGGCCGGTCCGCCCACGATCAGCACGATCATCGACACCAGCCCGATCCAGAAACTGTAAACCAGTCCACGCCGCAGAACCGCCCCCGTCAGGTCCCGGCGACCTTCCCCGATCCGCCGCGCGGTCATGACGTTGACGCCAGTCAGCAGGCCGATGGCAAAGGTCAGCACCACGCTGGTCGGCGCCCAGGCCAGGGCGTGATAGCCCAGCTCCTGCGCCGAGTAGCGACCCACGACCACCGTGTCGCACAACCCCATGGCCATGATGCCCAGGCGCGAAATCACCACCGGACCGGAAAGGCCCAGCAGTGCGGTCAGATCAGTGCGGACGAGCGCAGGAGCCGCAGTGCGGTCCATGGCGGAAATCCAATCTCTCAAAAAACCGTGCAATCAAGGCAGCCCTTCCCTCCCTTAACGGGGAGGGAAGGGCGGCGAAAGCCGCCAAGGTGGGGAAATCATGACCGGGCACAGCGCTTGAACGCGAGACCCCACCCTACCGCTCATCCCGGCGAATGCCGGGACCCAGATCGCGAAATGCAGTGGCGGTTTGGAGAGCCTCAGAACAGTTCGAACCCCCCTCG
>JANNFM010000596.1:0-5392 GCA_031379795.1 Alphaproteobacteria bacterium | reverse complement strand
CTGTTCCACCGCAGCCTGACGGACAACATCAAGTATGCGCGGCCTGACGCGACGCCAGACAAAATCGCGCTGGCCGCCAAGCGGGCGCGCGCCGACGAGATCATCGCCCGACAGCCTAAGGGCTACGACACCCTGGTGGGTGAGCGGGGGGTCAAGCTGTCGGGCGGCGAGCGCCAGCGGGTCGCCATTGCGCGTGCGTTCCTGGCCGACGCCCCGATCCTGGTGCTGGACGAGGCCACCTCCTCGCTGGACGTGGAAACCGAGCGGCAGGTGCAGGCGGCCAGGGAAGAGCTGATGGTCGGCCGCACCACCATCGTCATCGCCCACCGCCTCTCGACCATCCGCGGCGCCGACCGCATCCTGGTGTTCGAGGACGGCCGGATTGTCGAGGAGGGCCGCCACAGCGATCTGGTGAAAAAGGGCGGCGCCTATGCCCGCCTGCACGCGGTGACAGAGGGGGCGGGGTAATCTGTGGCCCCCTCCGTCTCGTCGCGTGCCGCGCCGATCCACCTCCCCCGCACTCTTTGGTGCAGGGGAGGAGCGGGCTCCAACGCTCCTCCCCTGTCGCGAAGACGACGGGGGAGGTGGCGCGCAGCGCCGGAGGGGGCAATAGCTGCCTCAAATCCGGCGGTTCATCCCGTGCCGCTCCCGCGCCAGATCCCGCACCCAGTCCGTCACCGACTCCGGATCGTCCAGTACAGACGAGGCGGCAATCCGCACCACTTCAATCCCCTGGGACCGCAACCACGCGTCCCGGCGCTCATCCCGCTCTGGCCGGTCTCCCATGCTGTGCGACGCGCCATCGATCTCGATGCAGAGCCTGGCCGACGCACAGAAGAAATCCAGCACATAGGGTCCGACTGGATGTTGCCGGCGGAAGGTCGGACGGTCGGCATTGCGATGGCGCAATCGCACCCACAACAGCTTTTCGGGCAAGCTCAACGTCGAGCGCAGCACCTTGGCGCGTTCATGCGTCTGGTCCGGTGCCCTCATCGCCCCCTCCGGCGCTGCGCGCCACCTCCCCCGTCGTCTTCGCGACAGGGGAGGAGTGGATTGGCTCGCTCCTCCCCTGCACCGAAGAGTGCGGGGGAGGTGGATCGTGGCGCAGCCACGAGACGGAGGGGGTCGTGACGATCAGCACACATCCACCAACGCCCCCGCCAGATCCCCCTTCGGTTCCACCCGCACACTTTCCAGCCCCAGCCACCCCGCCATGAGCTTCAGCTCCGCCGCCAGCCGCACCGGTGTCATGTCTGTGGCCCACGGCTCGGCGTGCGATGCCTGAACGATCAGCACGCCGGCCTTGCGGTCGGCCTTCAGGTCGACGCGGGCGGTGATGGCGTCGCCCTCCAGGAAGGGCAGCACATAGTAGCCGTGGGTGCGCTTCTCGGCGGGCACATAGATCTCGATCCGATAACGCACCCCGAAGATCCGTTCGGTGCGCTCGCGGAACCATATCAGGTTGTCGAAGGGGGAGAGCAGGGCGGTGGCCTCGATCTTCCGCGGTCGCCGCGCGTCGGGATCCAGATAGGCGGGTTCCGCCCAACCTTTCACCGTGACCGGTAGCAACGCCCCGGCCTCCACCAGCTCGCCGACGCGGGCGCGAGTATCGTCCACGCCCATCCGGAAATAGTCGCGCAGGTCGCGCATCGTCGCCACGCCCATGGCGCGCGCCGCAATCAGGATCAGATGGCGTTGCGCTTCGTCGCGCGGCGGGGTCGGCAGATCGACGATGGCCTGGGGCAGCACGCGATGGGGCAAATCATAGACCCGCTCGAACGTGCCGCGCCGCGTCGCGGTGGTCAGCTCGCCGGTCCAGAACAGACCTTCGACGGCGCGCTTGCCCTCGCTCCAGCCCCACCAGCCGCCCGCGCCCTTGCTGCCGATCTCCAGTTCCGACGCCGACATGGCCCCCCGGTCGGCGATCTCGTCCAGCGCCCGGTCCACGAAGTCGCGCCGTTCGCGCAGGAACCGGGCGATGCCTTTCCAGGCGCCGACACCCTCCAGTGCGTCCGTCATCCGCCAGCGGAACAGCGGCTGGCTGGAGAGCGGCAACAGCGAGGCCTCATGCGCCCAGTACTCGAACAGGGGCCGCGTCTTCGACCAGGCGATGTCCTCCAGCATCTCACGCGGATAGGCCCCTAGCCGCGAAAAGGCCGGCAGGTAGTGGGTGCGCGAAACCACATTGACCGAGTCGATCTGGATCACGCCCAGTCGGTCGACCAGTCGGGTCAACTGCCGCCGACTGACCGGTCCCTCACGCGGCCTGCCGAAGCCTTGCGCGGCCAGGGCGATGCGTCGGGCCTCTGCGGCGGTCAGTGTGTCCTTGGCCATCGAGTCCCCCGCGAGTCGCTCAGGGAACCCTAGTCGTCGAACAAAGAAAGAACAACTATAGCGGTCGACCAACCTTCTGGATCAATCAAAAATAGGCTCGTCATTAACCGGCGTGTGCGGGTTGCCCAGAAACACCGTGGGTGGCGGAGAAGGTCAAAGCGTTGCCGCTGAGGGACCTTCGAGAACGCCAGCGTTTATGGGTTACCCGGACAAGCCGGGTAATGACGAGCGGGAATGGGGTTGATCCGTTTGTTGGCGCCGAGTGCGTTAGCCAGCCAACCCCAGCGCATCAATCGCCGCCATCCGGCTCGTCTCCATCGGCCCTGCGGCCTCCGCCGCCAGACACTGGGCCAGTTCGGCGCGGTTCTTCACGCCCAGCACGATGGTGTCGAAGTTGGCCATGCTCAGCGCGTAGTGATGCGCCACCTGGGCCGGGTCCTCGCCCCACCCGGCGCAAAGCTCGCGGAACGGGGCGGCACGGGCGAAGTCGGCGTTGTCCGGGCTGTTGGCTGACAGGTCGCGGTCGACGCCGGATGTCAGCGCCCCGGCCTGAACCGCACGAATGCCCATGACGCCGACGCCTCCGGCCTTTGCCGCAGCCGCGATGGCGCGGGGTTGCGGCGCCTCGGCATAGCGGCGAAGGGCGCCGGGGCTGTCCATCAGATTGGCGATCACCTGCACCACATCGGGCTTCTGGGCCCGGTCCAGCGCCGCCAGCACCGCGGTGGGCACGCCGATGCCAGTGATCCCCCAGGCGCCAATCCGGCCCTGGGCCTTCAGCTTCAGCATCGCCGGAATCACATACCCTTCATAGAGCGACATCGCCGTGGAGAACGTGTCCCGCCGCGCGTTGCTGTGGGCGTACTCAAAGCCGTCGGCGTGCAGGTTGGAATGCAGGAAGAACAGGTCCACCCGCTCCAGCCCCATGGTAGCCAGGCTGGCCTCCAGCGAGGCGGTCAGGCGGGCTTCCACCTCCTCGGCGGGCGGGGTGGCGAGGTAGTATTTGGTGGTGACTTTCACCCCGGCTGGCAGCTTGCCGCCAAAGGTCTTGCCGATCAGGGCCTCGCAGCTTCCGTAGATCGGCGCCGCGTCCAGCACGGTGATCCCGCCGTCGAGGGCGGCCATCACTGTGGCCATCGCTTCGTCGTCGTTGGTCTCGCCCCAGATCTGGCCGATGCCGCCGCCGCCCAGCGTCAGGCGGCTGACCGGCCCCAGCGGCCCCAGTGTTGCGGTCTTCATGCTCAGCGCTCCAGCCGGCCGTCGGAGAGGGCGGCGGCGTCAAAGGTATAGAGGACGTCCGGGTCCGGCTTGGGAATGTCCTTGGCCACCTCGGGCGGCGCCAGGGTTTGCAACAGGTGGCGCATGATGGCGGTGCGCGCCTTGGCCTTCTTGTCGGTGTGGACGATCACCCAAGGCGACTCCGCCGAGTGGGTCCGCGTCAGCATCTCGTCGCGCGCCCTGGAATAGTCGTCCCACTTTTCCTGGGCGACGGCGTCCAGCGGGCTGATCTTCAGCGTCTTCAACGGGTCGGTCTTGCGCGCTTCCAGGCGCTCGGCCTGTTCCTTGCGCGAAATGTCCAGCCACAGCTTCACCATGCGCACGCCATCACCGATCAGCATGCGCTCGAACACCGGCGTCTCGTCCAGGAAGGCGGCGTTCTGCTCTGGCGTACAGAAACCCATCACCGGCTCGACCCCGCCGCGATTGTACCAGGAGCGGTTCAGGATCACGAGTTCGCCCGCCGCCGGCAGGTGGCTTACATAACGCTGGAAATACCACTGGCTACGTTCCCGCTCGGTGGGTTTGGGCAGGGCCACCACGCGGGTATTGCGCACCGAAAGGTACTCGTTGATCCGCTTGATCGCCCCGTCCTTGCCGGCGGTGTCGCGGCCTTCGAACACCACCAGGTCGCGTTGACCCTTGGCGATGGCGTCCACCTGGTAGCGCACCAGGGCGACCTGCAGGGTCTCAAGATCTTCGTCGTCAGATTTTGCCATGGCCCATTTAGACGCAGAGGCACGATTTCGCCCAGCCCCAACCGTTGCTAGGGATGCGGGATGATCCGTCTCTACGTGCCCCACGATCTGGCGCCGGGCGCCACGTTCACCCTGGATGAGGGCCAGAGCCGTTATCTGGCCTCGGTGATGCGCCAGGGCGTGGGCGACACCCTGGCGGTGTTCAACGGCCGCGACGGCGAGTGGCGGGCCTCCATCGCCACGGTGGGCAAACGGGCGGTGACGCTCACGGCGCTGTCCTGTGCCCGGCCCCAGCATATCGGTCCCGACCTCGATCTGATCATCGCCCTGGTCAAACGCGGCCGGCTGGAGACCATTGTCGAAAAGGCCGCCGAACTGGGCGCGCGGCGCGTGCGGCCGGTGCAGACGGAGCGCACCAACGCCGACCACATCCGCATTGACCGCCTGCGCGCCATCGCCATGGAGGCCGCCGAACAGACCGGGCGACTGGATGTGCCGGAGATTGCGGAACCCGTGAAACTGGACCGCGTGCTCTCGGATTGGGACCCTGCGCGCCGCCTGCTGTTCTGCGACGAGGCGGGCGACGCGCCCACCGTGCTGGAGGCCGTCACCATTCCCGGCCCCTGGGCCATCCTGATCGGTCCCGAAGGCGGCTTCTCCCCTACCGAACGCGAACACCTGCGATCCTTGCCCTATGCGGTCCCCGCGACCTTGGGACCCAGAATCCTCCGCGCCGACACCGCCGCCATCAGTGCGCTGACGCTCTGGCAGGCGGCAGTTGGGGATTGGCGGTCGTCCGACGGTCCAATCGCCCTCAATTGATCGTCATCCCCCGGCTTGTCCGGGGGACCCATGGTCACCGTGGAGGCAGGGTCGCCCCGGCGGCGCCGAAGCCCTTCCGGTCTGCGCCCCAGAAAAAAACATCAGATAAATTTTGGCGGTATGTTCACTCTGTGTTCTATTCGGTCTCATGCAAACGTTCGCCGAGAGATCAGAACGCCACGGCAATGTGCTGGAAGTGCTGTGTGGCCACATGGCCACCGTCGTGGACGGGGCCTTCCATCGCGTGCTGAAGGCGGGAC
>JANNFM010000564.1:0-3987 GCA_031379795.1 Alphaproteobacteria bacterium | reverse complement strand
ACGAGCGCGCCGGCTCAGGTCCGCGCCTGCTGTTCATCTCGGGCACAGGCGGGGACCTGCGGGTCCAACCCAACGTCTTCGCCTCGCCTCTGGCGAAGGCGTTTGACCTGGTGGCCTATGACCAGCGCGGTCTGGGCCGGACCGACAAGCCCGACCTCGCCTACTCCATGGCCGACTATGCCGACGATGCGGCCGCGCTCATGGATCACCTGGGCTGGGACGACGCGCTGGTCTTGGGCGTCTCCTTCGGCGGCATGGTGGCGCAGGAACTGGTGCTCAGACATCCCGCGAGGGTCAAGCGCCTGGTGCTCGCCTGCACCTCGCCGGGCGGCGCGGGCGGCGCTTCGTTTGCCTTTCACGAGATCGGGCATCTGACGGGTGAGGCACGCGCAAAGCACCTGATCCCGATCAGCGATACGCGCCGCGATGCGGCCTGGGCCGCCGCGCACCCGCAGGATTACGCCACGTTCGTCGCTATGGGGTCTGCGGACCCGTTCGCAGGCGAGCCCGGCCGTGCCGAGGGTGCACAACGCCAGCTTGAGGCCCGTGCCGCGCACGATACCTGGGATCGCCTGCCGCTGATCGCCTGCCCTGTGCTGATCGCCGCCGGCCGCTTCGACGGCATCGCCCTGCCCGAAACCCAGGACAGGATGGCCGCCCGCATCCCCGGCGCCGAACTCCAGTGGTTCGACGGCGGCCACATGTTCATGATCCAGGACCGCGCGGCCTATCCGGCAATGATTGGATTTTTGAACGCGGGGTAGGCCGTCGGAGGCGGGCAAACCGTGCTATGGGCGCGCCATGGCCCGACCCAAGACACCGAACAAGACCGCCAAGAAGCCCACGCGCCCGCCGCAGGGCTTGCCCGACCGCGACACCCTGCTGGCCTTCATCCGCGAGCAGGGCGAGCCCAACAAGGCGGGCATCGCCAGCGCCTTCGGGCTGAAAGGCGCGGATCGCCGGGCGTTGCGCGAAATGTTGACCGCGCTCGAAACCGAGGGTGCGCTGGGCAAGCGCGGTCGTCGCGGATTCGCCGAGGCCGGAGCCTTTCCTGAGGTCGGCGTCGTCGACGTGGTGGGCAAGGACACCGATGGCGAACTGTTGGTGAAACTGGTCAAGGGCGAGGAAACCCCGGTGGTGACGCTGGCCCCCGGCAAGGAGGCCGGAGCCGGCGCCCCCGGCATGGGCGACCGCCTGCTGGTGCGCTTCAACCAGCTGGAGACCGGTGAATTTCAGGCCAAGCTGATCAAGCGGCTGGGTCAGAGCGCCCACCGCATCCTGGGCGTGGTCCGCAAGGTGCGCCGGGAAGTCCGGGTC
This sequence comes from Alphaproteobacteria bacterium, assembly GCA_031379795.1. GTDB lineage: Bacteria > Pseudomonadota > Alphaproteobacteria > Caulobacterales > Caulobacteraceae > Phenylobacterium. Next base: position 2,670 of record JANNFM010000564.1, on the reverse strand, counting down.
GAGCCGGTGGATCGGCGCTCCAAGGACAGCCTGCTGCTGCCGCCCGGCGAGAACGTCCAGGACGGCGATCTGGTGCTGGCCACCGTGGAGAGTCACGGCAGCCGCTTTGGGCCCAAGCACGGCAAGCTGCTGGAGATCGTCGGCCGCGAGGATCAACCGCGCGCGGCCTCGCTGATCGCCATCCACACCCACGGCATCCCCATGGGCTTCTCGGCCGCCGCCGAGGCCGAGGCGGAAGAGGCCGAACCGCCTACGCTCAGCGGGCGCGAGGACATGCGCGACGTGCCCCTGATCACCATCGACCCTCAGGACGCCCGCGATCACGACGACGCCGTCTTCGCCCAGCCCGACGATGACCCCAAGAACCCCGGCGGCTGGATCGCCTGGGTCGCCATCGCCGATGTCGCCGCCTACGTCCGGCCCGGAACCGAGCTGGACCGGATCGCCCGGGAGAAGGGCAACAGCGTCTATTTCCCCGACCGGGTGGAACCCATGCTGCCCGAGCGGCTGTCGGCTGGCCTGTGCAGCCTCAGGGAGGGCGAGAACCGGGCCTGCCTGGCCGTGCGCATGGTGTTTGACGCTGGGGGCCGCAAAAGGGGCCACACCTTCGCCCGTGGCCTGATGCGCTCGGCGGCCAAGCTCAGCTACGAACAGGCCCAGGCTGCCATCGATGGTGCGCCCGATGATAAGTCCGGCCCGCTGCTGGACCGCGTGTTGAAGCCACTGTGGGCGGCCTATGCCTGCCTGAAGAAGGGCCGCGACGCCCGCTCTCCGCTGGCCATCGAAAGCCTGGAGCGGAAGATCTCGATCAACGCGGAGGGTGATATCGACGCGATCACGCCCCGCCCCTCGCTCGAAGCGCACAAGCTGATCGAGGAGTTTATGATCCAGGCCAATGTCTGTGCCGCCGAGACACTGGAGCAGAAGAAGACGCCGCTGATCTACCGGATCCACGACGCGCCCAGTCAGGAGAAGATCTTCTCGCTGACCGACTTCCTGGGTTCGCTGGGGATTGCCTGGACCAAGGGCGAGGCCCCGCGCACCGACCGGTTCAACAAGCTTTTGGGCGAGACCCGCGAGGGGCCGCACGCCGACATCATCAACGAGGTGGTCCTGCGCACCCAGATGCAGGCGATCTACTCGACGGAAAACATCGGCCACTTCGGCCTCAACCTGATGAAGTACGCCCACTTCACCTCGCCGATCCGCCGCTACGCCGACCTGATCGTCCACCGGGCGCTGATCTCGGCCCTGGGCCTTGGCAGTGACGGGCTTTCGGATCGCGACATCTCGCAGATGAAGGGCACGGCCGAGGAGATCACCTTCGCCGAACGCCGCGCCATGGCCGCCGAGCGGGATGCCACCGACCGCTATGTGGCGGCGTTCCTGGCGGACAAGGTGGGGGCAGAGTTCGACGGGCGGATCACAGGCGTGACCCGCTTTGGTCTGTTCGTGCGGCTGGCAGGGACTGGCGCGGACGGATTGGTGCCAGTGTCGCGGCTGGGAAGTGAGTACTTCGTCCACGACGACCGCATGCACGCGCTGGTGGGCGAGAAGACCGGGAGCCGGTGGCCGTTGGGCATGACTGTGAGGGTCAAGCTGGCCGAGGCGACGCCGATCACGGGCGGGCTGCTTTTCGAGATGCTGAGCGAACCGGCCGAGCCGGACAAGACCGCGCCAAGGCCACGACTTGGGATGCGGGAGCGCAGCGACCGGGGTCCCGGCGGCTATCGCGGTCCCAAGCGCGGTCCCCAGGGGCGGCCCAACAATATCCGTTCCGGCAAGAAGGGCGGGCCGAAGCGCTAGGCTGTCTCGGCGGCCGCGATCTCGGCCTTCGGTTCACGCGGGCGCAATAGCGCCGAGCTGGCAAACAGGATGGGTATCAAGGCCCAGCAAAAGTAGGCCAGGCGGAGCTGGCCGTAGGCGATACCGATCAGGCCGACCCCAAACGCGATACCCGGCGTGGCCGCACGCACCAACCGGTAGACGAGCTCGCGCCGCGTCGTGCCCCCCGCCATCAGCCGCCCGTGGCCCCGCGTCATCACCAGCACCAGCACGACACTTGCGGCTGAGGTGGCGACCAGCACCCAGCAGTAGACCTCCCAGACGAAAGCCACGCCCAGACCTTTGCCGAACCAGGCCGATGCAAAGGGGATCAGGCAGACGGGGAACAGGAACAGCAGATTGGCCCAGGCCGACGGCCAGTCAAAATGGATCAGCCGCCGCGTCATGTTCATGTGCGCCGCCCAGAGAATCCCGATCAGGGCAAAGCTCATGAAGAAAGCCAGGAAATGCGAACCCATCTCGGCAAACGCGTGGGCCGCGCCGAGAGGTCCTGACAGATCAGGCGGCCGCAGTTCCAGCACCAGCAGCGTGAGCACGATGGCGAACACGGCGTCGGTGAAGAACAACATCCGGTGCAACAAGCGGTCGTCCAACGGCGCGTCACTGTCGGCCATGAATGTACTCCCCGGATGCCCGCCTATTGTGCCGCAGGCTGCGCCTTCCGCAAGGAGGCCCTTCCCTCCATGTGGGTAGCACACGATATGTCCGGTTTTCGTAGCAGACGATCTGTCCGGTTTGGCCGGGGTGGATCTGATGCATGCGGAGATACGGATGGCACGGATTGGCGAGGCGATTGGACGCTACAAGCGCGGGGGGATGAGCTGC
>JANNFM010000561.1:0-1835 GCA_031379795.1 Alphaproteobacteria bacterium | reverse complement strand
GATGATCGCCGCTTCAGTGATCTGGGGCAGTTGGTAGAGAACGTTCTCGATCTCGGCCGGGTAAACGTTTTCTCCTCCCGAGATGTACATGTCCTTCCAGCGGTCGACGATATAGACGAACCCCTCATCATCCATGCGGGCCGCGTCACCGGTCTTCAGCCAACGGCCCTCGAACGCCGCAACTGTGGCCTCCGGTTTGTTCCAGTAGCCGGGCGTGATGTTGGGACCCGCGACCCAAAGCTCGCCGATCTCGTCGGGACCACAGTCCTCGCCGTTGTCGTTCACGATCCTCATCTCGGTGTGCAGCAGCGCCTTGCCGGTCGAGCCCAGCTTGCGCAGCGCGTCGCCCGGATCGAGGAAGATGCAGGCAGGGCTGGTCTCGGTCATCCCGAAGCCCTGCGTCATCAGAATGCCGCGGCTGGCCCAGGCCTCCATGATCGAAAGCGCGCACGGTGCGCCCCCGACGCCCGCCGTACGAAGCCGCGACAGGTCGGTGGTTGCGAAATCGGCGTGCTGCATCATGAACTGATAGGGTGCCGGCACGGCGAAGAAGTGGGTGATCCCCTGCTCCGGGTCGCCCAGCAGACGCAGCGCCTCGCCGGGATCGAAAGCGCGCAGGATCACCACGGTCCCGCCCGCATGCAGCACAGGATTGGAATAGCAGTTGAGCCCCCCGGTGTGGAACAGCGGCAGCACGCTCAGGTGCACGGTGTCCAGACCTATGCCGCCGGGGATGCCGAGATTGACGGCATTCCAGAAGTTCATCCCGTGGGTGATCATCGCTCCCTTGGGATGGCCGGTGGTGCCGGAGGTGTACATGATCGTGATGACATCATCGTGCGTCAGCGCCTCGCGGACGATGGGCTGACCCTCGAACTCGGCCAGCATGGTCTCGTAGGGGTTCGCCGGACTTGCGATGTCGATCTCGAGACACGATCCGATGCCGCACCGTCGCTGCAACTCGCTGGCGGCGTCCGCGAATGTCGCATCATGCACCAGCAGGCTCGGTGAGCTGTCATTCAGGATGTATTCGAGTTCCGTGACGGTGAGCCGCCAGTTCAGCAGCACGCAGATGGCCCCGGTGCGGGCGCAGGCGAACTGGATGTCGAAGTACTCCACGCCGTTGTGGGCCAGCACCGCCACGCGATCTCCGCGGCCGATCCCCAGGGACCCGAAACAGGCCGCCATGGCGTCGACCCGCCGGTCGAGCTCTGCATAGGTAAAGCTGCGCCCGGCGCCGAGATCCCGGATCGCTTCCCTGGACCCTCGCTGCGCAGCGTGATGGGCGATCCAGTCGTAAGCCCGTACGGCCCCGTGCCCCACCGGCCGCGAGGATGTCATTTTGGCCAGGGAAGCCGGATCGGGTGCGAACTCTGACGGCATGGTTCTGGTCTGTCCCTTGAGCGGTTCTCGTTGAGAAGGTGACTATCTTCAGGGTCGCATGCGCACCACTGTCAAGCTTGGCGCCGCAACGGAGTGGCAGCCAGCTTCCGGAAACAATGATGGACGGGAGCACCTACGACTATGCCGAAGGTCTGATGGAGTTCTACGAGGGCGAGGTCCTGGGTGAAGCGTTCTATTCGGCGTTGCTCGAGACGACGCACGACCCGGTTGAGCGCCTCAAGCTCGCGCACCTTCTTCAACTGGAGACCGAGACCAAGGCCTGGCTGAGACCACACCTGATGTCGGCGGGGGTGAGCCTTGTTGAGGCCGTAGCCTTGCGCGAGCGCGGCCGGGCCTATGCGCAGGCCCAGCCCAGCGCCTGGAGCGACAGGATGGAAGGACTGGCTGACGGGATCGAGACCGTATTCGCCGCCCTCTATGGTCGCTATGGC
>JANNFM010000556.1:0-9949 GCA_031379795.1 Alphaproteobacteria bacterium | reverse complement strand
TCAACTGGGCCTCCCCCGCCAGATCGCCGGCAAACAGATCGATGTCGGCATAACGAAGAAAAGCCTCCGCCACCGTCAGGCGTTCTGGATCGGCAAACGGATCAGTCTCAATCCCGCGATACGTCAGCATCCGCGCCCCGGCAGCCTCGGCAGCCACCGCCAGCAAGGTCGAGCAGTCGTCCATCAGCAGGTCATAGGCAGCAGCGACCCGATACCATTCCAGCATCGTGAATTCCGGATGATGCAGCGGCCCGCGCTCACGGTTGCGCCACACCTTGGCCAGGGTGAAGATCTCGCGCTCGCCAGACGCCAGCAACTTCTTGGCCGCGAACTCAGGCGAGGTGTGCAGGTACATCGGCTGACCCTCCCCCGCCGTCGTCAGCATTTCGGTGGCGAAGGCATGCAGATGCGCCTCATTGCCCGGGGAGACCTGCAGCGCCGCCGTCTCGACCTCCGTGAACCCTCGCCCCTCGAACCAGCCTCGCACCGCACGCGTGATCCGCCCCCGCGCTTGCAGAAACGGCGCCCGGTCGGCGCGGCGTTCTGGCGACCACCAGGGGCTCTCAACAGGTTCGGGCAATGTCACGGCTCGGCTGGGGGCTGGCGATTTCGGCTCCAATCGCTATAGGGGCGCCACAGGAATTTCATCAGCGGAATCGCGCGGCCACGCGCTGCGCCTCCGCCACAGTCTCTGAGGGCCCATGGTCAAGGTTATCGCAAGCTCGCTGCGGAAGGGTTCCGTGGTCGACATGGACGGCAAACTCTACGTCGTGCTGACCGCCGAAAACATCCATCCTGGCAAGGGCACGCCCGTCACCCAGCTCAGCATGCGCCGCATCTCGGACGGGGTGAAAGTCTCGGAACGGTGGCGGACCACGGAGCAGGTTGAGCGCGCCTTCGTCGACGACCGCAATTACACCTACCTCTACAACGACGGCGAAGGCTTCCACTTCATGAACCCGGAGAACTACGACCAGGTCGTGGTCACGCCGGAAATCGTCGGCGACGCAGCGCCCTGGCTGGTCGACGGCATGACCGTGATGCTTTCGACCCATGATGAGGTGCCGATCGCGCTCGAATTGCCACGTCTGGTGACTGTCGAGATCGTCGAGACCGAGCCAGCGGTGAAGAACCAGACCGCCTCGTCGTCCTACAAACCGGCGATCCTGGCCAATGGCGCGCGCATCATGGTGCCGCCCTATATCGCCGCCGGCACCCGTGTGGTGATCCTGACCGAGGATGGCTCTTACCAGGAACGCGCCAAGGATTGAAAGTAGTCCTGCGCCGCCTAACTCTTCTGTGATGGTTGTTAGAGGTTCTGGGCTGGTGTGGCCCGATTGATCGTCCTACCACCGTGGTCATGGACCCGAATTTCTGGCTTTTCGCTGCTGTAGGTTTTGTCGCCCAGATCGTCGACGGTGCCCTTGGCATGGCCTTTGGGGTCATCTCCACCTCGGTGCTGCTCAGCTTCGGCGTTACGCCGGCCAACGCGTCCGCTGTCGTGCATGGTGCCAAGGTGTTTACCGGCGCGGCCTCCGGCGCCTCACACATTTTCTATAAGAACGTCGACTGGCGCTTGCTGGCGCTGTTGTCCGGCGGCGGCGTTATTGGCGGGGTGGTGGGTGCCTATGTGCTGACCTCTGTGCCCGGCGGGGCCGTGAAGCCCTATGTCGTCACCTGGCTGGGTTTGATGGGGCTGGTGATCCTCTACCGTGCCTGGCGTCAGACGCGACCCAAGGTGTTTTCCTGGCGCTCGCCCTTTCCGCTGGGGCTGGTCGGCGGCTTTTTTGATGCCATTGGCGGCGGCGGCTGGGGGCCCGTAGTGACCAGTTCGTTGATGGGTATCGGCGCCGATCCGCGCAAGGCCATCGGCACGACCAATGCCGCCGAGATGTTCGTCGCCATCGCCACCTCGGCTGCGTTTCTGGCCGCCCTCCTGACCGGCCACTGGGACACCGAAGGCCTGTCGGGCCTGGCCTGGCAATTGGGAGGGCTGGTCGCCGGCGGCGTGGTCGCCGCACCCCTGGCCGGCTGGATGACCAAGGTGCTGCCTCTGCGGATGTTGACGTGGTTCGTGGGCGTCCTGGTTGTGGGTCTGGCGATCTGGCAGGCCGTCGGATTGTTCTAGCGCCTGTGCGCCAACCGCTGGCGCGCCGACATGCTGGGCAGTAAACCTGTCCTGCGTCGCTTGAAGGACCGTTCATGAACCTGCGCAAAGCCCTTGGCCGGGTCGTTCTCACAAGTCTCATCGCCTGGTCGGCGCATGCGGCGGCGGCGGTGCCAAGGCCGACGTTGGCCGAGCCATCGCTATCGCCTAACGGCGCAGAGATCGCATTCGTCTCCGGCGGCGACATCTGGGCAACACCCGCATCCGGGGGAACCGCCAGCCTGCTGATCACAGACCCGGCGACCGAGGGCCGTCCGCTGTTCTCGCCGGACGGTCGGGAACTGGCCTTTACATCCACCCGCAACGGCGCGGCCAACGTCTATGTGCTGACCCTGGCCACGGGCCAGATCCGTCGGCTGACCTTCGCCGACACCTCCGAACAACTGGACGGCTGGTCGCGGGACGGCAAGTGGCTCTATTTCGCGTCGTCGGCGAACGATGTCGGGCGCCAGAGCGATATCTTCCGGGTCTCGGCCACCGGCGGCACACCCCTGGAAGTCAGCCGCGAACGTTATCTCTCCGAGTTCAACGCCGCGCCATCGCCAGACGGACAGACCCTGGCCCTGATGGCCAAGGGCGTCTCGAACGCCCAGTGGTGGCGCAACGGCGCGTCGCATATTGATCAGGCCGAGCTCTGGCTGAAACCCGTCTCGGGCACCGGCGCCTATCGTCGCCTGCTGGGCGCATCGTCCAAGCGTCTCTGGCCCATGTGGAGTGCTGACGGACGGACGCTGTACTTCATGAGCGATGAGGGCGGCACGGAAAACATCTGGCGTATGGGCATCGAGCCGGGCGCCATGCCGCAGCCGGTGACCCGGTTCACAGACGGTCGCTTGCTCTATCCCACCATCGCCTATGACGGGCGGAGCATGGTGTTCGAGCGCGAGTTCGAAATCTGGAAACTCGACGTCGCCACCGGCGGAACCTCGAAACTTCCCATCACGCTGCGCGGTGCCCCTGCGGCCGCTGGCGAACGGCGGCTGACGGAAACCACCTTCCGCAGCATGGCACTCTCGCCCGACGGCAAGAAATTGGCCGTGATCGCCCATGGTGAGGTCTTTGCTGCCCCGGCCAAGGACGGCGGCCCGGCCCAGCGCATCACCGAAACAACCGGCACCGAGCACGATCTGGCCTGGAGCCCCGACAGCCGCCGCCTGGCCTTTGTGGCGGACAGCGGTCGCACCAGCCGGTTGATGGAGTACGACTTCTCCACCCAGGCCACCCGCGCGCTGACAGAACCCGCAGCCTTGATCGCCGCCCCCGTCTATTCGCCGGATGGCAAGTCAGTTGCCTACTTCCACGGTCAGACCGAATTGCGGCTGCTGACGCCTGGCTCGAGCGGCCCGCCTGTGCGCGACACGAAACTCTTCGACGGTGCACTGGACTACAGCGACAACACCCGGGTAGCCTGGTCGCCGGACGGTCGCTGGATTGCGTTTGCCGTCACCGACCGGAAATCGTTCCGCAATGTATGGGTCGTTCCCGTCGCGGGCGGTGAGGCGCGGCCCGTCAGTTTCCTGGCCAACGGCAACACCGGTGAGCTCATCGCCTGGTCCCCCGACGGCAAATTTCTGTTGTTCGACTCCAGCCAGCGGAGCGAGGACGCCAAGATGGTGCGTGTCGATCTGCTGCCGAACACGCCGAAGTATCGTGAGGACGCGTTCCGCGACCTGTTCAAGGCCACGCCCGGATCCCCCGCTCAGACGTCAGATCAGAAGGACCAGGGCGAGCCCACCGTCAAGCCGACGGCAAGTGTTGAGGTCGCGGCAAAGTCGGCGGCGGCCAAGCCCGGCATTCCGCCAGTGCGGATTGTGTTCGAGGGCATTCGCGAGCGGACCAGCTTCCTGCCCTTGGGCGCGTCGGCTGAGGATCCGACAATCAGCCCCGACGGCAAGACCCTGGTCTACCGTTCCAACCAGAACCTGTTCGCCTATGACCTCGACGAACTGGCCAAAGACCCGGCGGCTCCGGAACAGCTTACGGGCGGCCGCCGGCCCAAGCGCGATGTCGCCTTCAGTCCGGACTCCAAGCAGATCTACTATATGGATGCCGGTCGCGTGAGCGTGACGGCGATTGACAGTCCGAAGCCCAGGACCATTGACGTCAGTGGCGAGATGATCGTTCGCTTCGATGCCGAGAAGCAGGTGGTGTTCGACCAGGCCTGGACGACCCTGAACCGGCGCTTCTACGACCCGGCTTTTCACGGCCAGGACTGGAATGCCCTGCGCTTGCGTTTCGAGCCGTTTGCGCAAGGTGCGAAAACACCCGACGAACTGCGGCGCGTGATCAACCTGATGATCGGCGAACTCGACGCCTCGCACTCGGGCATCAATCGTCCGTCCGAGGGTTTCGGCGCAGCACCGCCTGCGCGCGTCGGCGACCTGGGCCTGCGGTTCGACCGCGAGGCCTTCGAGCTAGGTCGCGGGCTTGTGGTTCGCGAGATCGTCGCGCTGGGGCCGGCCGATGTCACCGGCGCCGTCAAGCCAGGCGATGTCATCGTGTCCGTGGACGGCCGACGCCTGACGCCGGACGTGAGCCTTGATGCCCTGCTGATGGACCGTATCGGCAAGCGGACAGTGCTGGGCATCATGTCCGGCAGCGCTGCCCTCCGCGATGTTGTCGTGCGACCGGTTTCGCAAGGGGTGGCGGCGGGTCTGATCTATCGCCACTGGGTGCGGGACCAGCGGGCCTATGTGGAAAACGCCAGCGCGAGCCGCCTTGGCTATGTTCACATCCAGGACATGAGCCAGGACAGTCTGAACCAGCTCTACATCGACCTGGATGCGCAGAACCAGGGGCGCGAAGGCGTGGTCATCGATGTGCGAAACAACAATGGCGGCTTCGTCAACGGCTACGTACTGGACGTCTTCAGCCGTCGGAACTTCCTGACGATGACACCCAGGGGACTGTTCGGCGTGCCGGCCCGCCAGAACCTGGGCCAACGCGCCCTGGGCCTGCCAACGGTCCTGGTGACCAATGAGTCCTCGCTGTCGGACGCCGAGGATTTCACTGAAGGCTACCGCACTCTGGGTCTCGGCAAGGTCGTGGGCACGCCCACGTCCGGGTGGATCATCTACACCAGCGGCGTGGTCCTGATTGACGGATCGACGCTTCGCGTTCCCTTCATCCGCATCGACGGCGCCGACGGCAAGAATATGGAACGCAATCCACGGCCGGTGGATCTGATGATCGAGCGGCAGCTTGGCGAAACGCTTACCGGTAAGGACGCCCAGCTGGGCGCGGCGGTCACGGAGCTGCTTAACGGTCTGCCTGCGCCGCGTTAAGCCGCCACCGGTCGACATCCCAGCTGCTTGAGCGTGCGGTAGTGCGAACCCACAGCATCCCTGAAAGTCGCGTGCTCATGATAGGCAAAACCATGCTCGCGGGCGGCGGCTCTGACGATGAGACTGATCGCCGGATAGTGCACGCTGCAGATCCGCGGAAACAGATGATGCTCGATCTGGAAATTCAGGCCGCCAGCGAACCAGTTCAGCACCTGATTATCCCGCGCGAAATTGGAGGTGGTCTCCATCTGGCGGACCATCCACTGGGCACTGCCGCCACCTTCGCGTTCGGTGGGGTGACCGGTGTCCTCCACCACATGGGCCAACTGGAACACCACGCCCAGAATGGCACCGGCCACCAGATGCATGGTCAGCCAGCCGATCAGGAACTGCCACCAGGTCACATCCAGCACCATCAAGGGCACGACGATCGACCACAGATAGCAAAGCGCCTTTGATCCGATCAAAGCGGCCCACTCGCGGGGCTTGTGCGTGAGGTTCCGATAGGGACCCAGGTCGCGCTGGACGAAGTATTTGTAATCCTTGGCCAGCACCCAGAACAACGTCGACAGCGAATAGGCGAAGAAGGCGTAGAGGTGCTGAAACCGGTGGATCGGCGCCCAGTTTGAATGTGGCGACAGCCGCAGCATCGGCGAGACGGTCAGATCCTCGTCCATCCCGTGCACATTGGTGTGGGTGTGATGGATGGCGTTGTGGGTGATCTTCCACATATAGCCATTGGCGCCGCACAGATCGAACGTGAACCCCAGCAAGGCATTGATGCGGGGCGAGGCGCTGTAGGCACCGTGCAGGGCGTCATGCGCCACCGAAAAGCCGATCCCCGCGATCCCCAAACCGATCAGAGCCGCAAGGCCCAGCATCTGCCAGGCCGAAAACCAGTTGGTCAGCAGCAGGCCATAGGCGCCCAACGTCACGCCCAGAATGATCACCGTCTTGGCCACCATGGCGACACTGGCGTTTTGCGACAGTTTGCGGTCGCTGAAATAGGCGGCCACGCCGGCTTTGACGTCGGCGGCGAAGCGAACAGCGTCGCGCTCGACCGTCGCCGAAACGTTCATATCCACTGCTGGTGTCCCCTGAGCCCCGCCCTGAACACATGACTGCACGACGGAAACATCAAGCGCCAGTCATTACCTGTGGTCACTGCAATCCTGAAGGCTGGCACCGGGCCAGCGACGCGATACAACGAGCGGCTATTCCCGGAGCGCCGCATGTCCAGAATCCTCATCACCGCCCTGGCGTTTGCGTTGGGGTCCAGCGGAGCTCAGGCGCAGATGATCAGCCCCTACGCTTCGGCGGGCGAGCAACAGGCGGCGATGGCCGATGGCAAGGTCACCTCGGAACAGCTGGTGCGTGCCTACCTCGAACGCATCGAGCGGATTGACCGCGCGGGGCCAAAGCTCAACGCTGTGCTGGCGCTGAACAGCCACGCCCTGGCCGACGCGCGCAAGCTCGACGCCGAACGGCGGGCCGGTAAACTGCGCGGACCGCTTCACGGCGTGACAATCCTGCTGAAGGACAACATCGAATCCAACGACGGCACGGCGACGACAGCCGGTTCGCTGGCGCTGGCCGCAAATGTCACCGGTCGCGACGCGCCGATCGTCAAGCGGCTGACCGACGCGGGTGCCGTGGTGCTGGGCAAGACCAACCTGTCGCAATGGGCCAACTTCCGCTCGACCCGGTCGATCAGCGGCTGGAGCTCGGTGGGCGGGCTGGTGCGCAATCCTTACAGTCTGGATCGCACGGCCTGCGGTTCATCGGCGGGGTCAGGTGCGGCGGTGGCGGCGGGGCTGGCGGCCTTTGCTATCGGCACCGAGACCGATGGCTCGGTGATCTGGCCGGCGGCGATGAATGGGATTGTCGGGCTGAACCCCACTGTGGGGCTGGTCTCGCGCACCCACATCATTCCCATCTCGCCGGAGCAGGACACCGCAGGTCCCATGACCCGCACCGTGGCCGACGTTGCCGCCCTGCTGAGCGTGATCGCCGGCAGCGACCACGCCGACGCCGCCACGAAGGAGGCTGACGCGCGCAAAGCCGACTATCTGAAAGCCCTTGATCGCGCATCGTTGAAAGGGGCCCGGATCGGGGTCTGGGCCCCCAACAAGGGCCGCTCGCCCGGTGCCGACACGGTGTTTGACGCGGCACTGAAAGCGCTGGAGGCGCAAGGCGCGGTGCTGGTCGAGGTCAAGACCGACGGCGGCGTTCTGGGCCAGATATCCGCGCTGGAGGGCGAGTGCCTGCGCATCGAATTCAAGGCCGCCCTCGACGCCTATCTGGCCACAACACCCCCCACCGTCACCGTTCGCACGCTGGACGCGCTGATCGCCTTCAACAAGGCCGAGCCCCGCGAGATGCCGCTCTTCGCCCAGGAAATTCTTGAGCAATCCGCCGCCAAACCGCCTATCACCGACGCCGCCTATCTTCAGAAGCGCGCGCAGGCTCGCAGCCTGTCCCGCGCGGCCCTGGACAAGATGCTGATCGAGAACAAGCTGGACGCCATCGTCTCGCCCAGCAACGGCCCGGCCTCGATCGTCGATCCGGTCAATGGGGGGGCGTCGTTTGGCTCACCCACGACGCTTCCCGCCGTCTCCGGCTATCCGCACCTGACGGTCCCGGCGGGCGATGTCAGCGGTCTGCCGCTGGGGCTGTCGTTCATCGGTCCGGCGTGGTCGGAGGCGAAGTTGCTGAGCCTCGGATTTGCGTTCGAGCAGGCGACCAAAGCCCGTCGCGAGCCCGAGTTCCTGCCCAGTGTCGGCGCACGCCCCGAGATCGGTGCCGCCTATGATCCGCGTTAACGCCCCGTCGGCAGGTCTTTGAACGCCACGTCCTTGTCGACCCGAATGTCGCCCGGCAGCCCCAGAACCCGTTCGGCGATGATGTTCTTCAGGATTTCGTCGGTGCCGCCGGCGATGCGCAGGCCCGGCGCCGACATCACCGAGGCGTGGAAGGCGCCCCTGAGCGGCGCCAGTTCCGGGTCGCTGATGATGCCGTACTGATCCAGCATCTCCAGCGCCTCATTGCCCAGTTCCTGCATCTGGACCGCCGCTACGACCTTGCCGATCGAGCTCTCCGGACCGGGCGTCTGGCCCCGGCTCAGCGCCGTCATGGTGCGGTTGCGGGTATGTTTCAGCCCCTCGGCCTGGACATACCAGTCGGCCAGTTTTTCCCGCAGCGCCTGATCCTTCAGCGCGGGGCGACCGTCGACGCCGGTGATCCCGCGCGCTGCCTCCATGAACTGCGACCAGCCCGCGCCGGACGCGCCGCCCACCGCCAGCCGCTCGTTCATCAGGGTGACCAGGCTGACCTTCCAGCCGTCATTGACCGCCCCCAGCCGCTGGCTGTCCTTCACCCGCACGCCGGTGAAGAACACCTCGTTGAAACCCGACCCGCCCGACATCTGGTGGATCGGCCGGACCTCGATGCCCGGATCGCTCATGTCGATCCAGAACATGGTCATGCCCTTGTGCTTGGGCGCGTCAGGGTCGGTACGGGTGAGGACAATGCCGAAGTTCGAGAACTGGGCACCCGTCGTCCACACCTTCTGGCCGTCGATGATCCAGTCGCCGGAGCCGTCGTCGACACGCACCGCCTTGGTCCGCGCCGCCGCCACATCCGAGCCGCCGGAGGGTTCGGAGAACAGCTGGCACCAGATCTCCTCGCCCCGCAGCGCCGGGCCAACAAAGCGGGCCTTGGTGTCGGCGTCGGCAAAGGTGGCGACGGTGGGCACGCACATGCCAAGGCCGATCGTGAAGGGGTTGGGCGGGATCGGGTGTTTGGCCTCTTCCTGATTGAAGATCACCTGCTGCACCGGATTGCCGCCCTGCCCGCCCCACTCCTTGGGCCAGGTGATGCACGCATACCCGGCGGCGGCCTTTCTGGCCTGCCACGCTCGGGAGGCGGGCATATAGTCGGCGTTGGCGTCTTCCACATCGCCACCGCCGTCGCGCTTGGGCGCATTGGCGTCGAGCCAGGCGCGGACCTCGGCGCGATAGGCGGCTTCTTCGGGGGTGTCGTTGAAATCCATCAGGCAGCGTTCCTGCGTTCGAGGTGACTGATCAGCCGTTCTTTCCAGACCCGGGGCGCTCCGGCCACCAGGCTGAGCTGGCGCGAGCGGCGGTAGTAGAGGTGGGCGTCGATCTCCCAGGTAAAGCCGATGCCGCCGTGGGTCTGGATGTTTTCCTTCGACGCGAACCAGAAGGCTTCAGACGCGGCAATCCGCGCCGCGCTGGCCGCCACGGGCAGCTCCGGCGCGCTGGTGTTGAGCGCCCAGGCTCCGTAGTAGGCGTTGGAGCGGGCCAGCTCGTTCTTGATGGAGATGTCGGCCAGCTTGTGCTTGATCGCCTGATAGGACGCGATCACCCGGCCAAACGCATAGCGCTCCATGGCATAGGCCTTGGCCATCTCAAGGCACCGGTCGGCCCCGCCGCATTGCTCGAAGGCCAGCAGGACCGCCGCCCGGTCCATCACCTGT
>JANNFM010000549.1:0-4302 GCA_031379795.1 Alphaproteobacteria bacterium | reverse complement strand
GCAGGTGCCGACGCCTCGCCAAGGACTTCGAGGCCACCGTCGAGAGCGCCGTCGCCTGGGTCTATATCGCCCACATCCGACGCCTCACACGCCGACTCGTCAGACCCTGAAATCCACTCACGGAGTTATGAGTCAGACTCTAAGGGCTGTTTGGGGGGAAGTGGAACCAAAGATTAGTGGGGTGGCCCGGGACACTCCGCTTTGAAGCTAATGCGTTTGGGTACGATCATTCCCCATTCTTTGCCCGGTGGGGCGACGTATCGACCAGTGACCGACCATATCTCGTAGCAAAGGTCATTGCCGAAGAACATGATCTCGATGCACGCTTGCTCCGATCTACACTGCTCCACGCCGCTGACCATGACAATGCGGTCGGTGGAACTTGCAGCGATGCGGCTCAGCGCCGTCTTGCAGAGATCCCGCTGTATACAGCTGAGCGTGAATGGCAGGTGGCCAGCTCGCGCCTGCGCTCGGACGGTGAGCACCACAAAGCCAGCGTTTTGGGCGGTTCGCCCATCCGGCGCGGTGAAGTAGGCGTCCTTGAACGGCTGATCCTCGGCGCACCGTTTTGCGAGTTGGGTCTCGTCCTCCGTAGCGTTCTGATCGGGATTGGCCCTGATCTTGTAACGAGTGGTTTCCCTAAGAGATTTCAGTGTCTGGCCCGACTTCGGGTGTTCCGACTCATCTTGAAATTCGAACTGGATTATTTGCGCCTCACACAGGCCGCGCCAGCCTGTGCTGGGCCGGAGTGCCAAGCCGATGTAACTCAAAGTCGTGCGATCCACGTCGACCGATTTTTGAACCAACATGGCGGCAAGGCGGCCCGACAATTCAGCGTCCGCCAACTGCCGCGCCTCTTGAATGGTAAGGCTTGGTTCGCTGGGCTCAGCCGCACTGGCACCAGCGGACAAGCCGCTTGCAATCACGGCAATTGTCAGGGAGGCGATGGTGGCGGCGAGGGAGCGCATGATGAAATATTGGCACGGTTGACCGCTACGCCAAAGGGGACCTGACCAACTTCCGCAACGGGTCGACAGCGGTCCAACTCCCCAAGTCAGAAAGCAGTCTTGTGATACGACTTCAGCTCCGGCGTTCAATCAGGACCAAAAGCGTTGAAGTCCAGGCGCGTCGCGGTTCAACGGTCCTGCCCAGGCTCAGGACTATGGCCGCGTCTGATGGCGCAACACGAACTCGCGCAATGCGGCGTTGATCCGCGTCTGATAGCCGCTGCCCGAGGCCTTGAACCAGTCGATCAGGTCGGCGTCGAGGCGCACCGACAGCAGTTGTTTTACGGGCCGGTAGTACTTGCCGCGCACCGCCTCGGACCAGAGGGTGACCTCGGGATTGTCACTCAGGTCGATATCGCTGTCGGGCAGGGCTTCAAGGGCCTTCAGCTCGGCCAGCAGGTCCGCCGGGATCGGATCAGAATTCCCCTTTTTCATAGGCTTTCCTTTCATGAGCTGTGGCCTTGGTGGGGCCCCATATCAGCGTCGCATCGCGATCCTGTAGCTACAGATGCGCATCTACAGAGCTGAATTGCACCCGGCAAATGATCGTCGGACATTCTCCGGACCCCGAACTCGGGTTAGACTATCCCTTAACGCCGTCATCCCGGACGCACGCCCGCGAAGGCGGGTGGGCGATCCGGGACCCAGTGCCCAGCGCACCGCTCTGGGTCCCGGCGCTTCAGCCTGCTGACGCAGGCCTTCGGCCGGGATGACGGTGAAATTTTTAGTCTGGTTAGCCCTGCCCGATCTGAGGCGGCGCGAAGGAGAACACCATGGCCGATCGTGAGGGCGGATGCCTCTGTGGCGCGGTGCGCTATGTGCTGAAGGCCGAACCGGTGACGACGGCGGTCTGTCACTGCACCCACTGCCAGCGGCAAAGCGGCGGCGTATTCTCGACCAATCTCGTAGTGCCCGAGGCGGCCTATATCCAGACCGGCGAGACCAGGGTCTACAACGACAACGGCGACAGCGGCCTCTCGGTCTGGAGACACTTCTGCGCCAACTGCGGGTCGCCGATCATCTCGAAAATCGCTGTGATGCCGGGCGTCGTGATGGTCAAGGCCGGCACCCTGGACGACCTCACCGGCGTAACCCCGGACATCGAGGTCTACACCGACCACGCCGCCGACTGGGTGGCTCCTATCGCGGGTGCCCGCCGTTTCGGGCAGGCCGCTAGCTGACGTTCCGGGCGCGTCTCAGGAGCCGCCGACGTAGCGGCCCTTATCCTCACCCGTCGGGGGAGGGGGACCGCGCGAAGCGGGGTGGAGGGGGCCACCGTCGCACAGCGCCTACGCGTTCGCCTCGATCATCCGAAGCGCTGTGTCCAGATCCTCGAACACCAAGGTCGCCGAAATGCGCAATGTCCGCACGCTGCGCAGGGCCAGCCAAGCGTCGCGCTCCACGTCCCGCGCCTGAGCGTCGCTGAGCCAATGCGTCTGGCCATCGATCTCGACGCAGAGTTTGGCTGCGTCGCAATGGAAATCCAGCACATAGGGGCCGATGGGGTGTTGGCGGCGGAACCGCAGCCCTTGAGTTTTGCGACGCAATGCCACCCAGAGACGTGCTTCCGGTGGCGTCATCCGGCGTCGGAGTGACCGTGCGCGACGGATGGTTGGTTTCGGGGCGTACATGGGATCAGAATGTCAAACGCACAGGGCCCGGCAAGCCCCCTCCACCCCGCTTCGCGCGGTCCCCCTCCCCCGACGGGTGAGGAGAGAGACACTTGCGGCAGTCATGGCGCTCGCTGCTTCCCGTCCCCCAACAGCCCCTACGGCCCCTTCAGCACCACCGTCGACACCGCCGCCTTGCGCACCGCCGCCTCGGTAAAGTGCAAATCATCCCAGCCCTTCTGCGAGTAAAGCCGCGTCTGGTCGCCTGCGTTCGGCGATGTCGGGTTGGTGGACTGGGAATAGGTCAGCACCCCTTGGCTGACCGGACCCTTGTCCGTGAACTCCACCGCCATGATCCAGCTGGAGCCGTGGCGGATCTTGGTCCAGCCCAGTTCGGGTTTCAGATCGATGGGCGTGATCACGTTGAAGATGCCCTCCGGCCCCGGCCCACCGTGAATCGGAATGCGCTCACCGCCAGCGCGGGGCTCGGTCTGGACCTGGGCCAGGGTGGCGTTCATCGGGATTTTCAGCGCGCGCAGCTGCTTCACACTGTCCACCAGCGCGGCCAGCACCTTGGGGTTCTCGACGTCCAGGGTATTGGGCGTGTTGACCGGGTCCGCTGCATCGAACGGCACCTTGAACGCCAGCCCGCCCTTTTCCGCAAACAGGCGGAAGATATGCGCACCGCGGCTGTCGAGGTTCACCTTCAGGTCCCAGGCGGCCAGGGCGTCACAGGCCTCGGTCAGGTCCGGCTCCGGTCCGGCGGCGGCGCGGCGGCACAGGGCCACCAGCGGGTCGCGGGTCATCTCGGCACCCAGGTTGCGGTTCCCGAACAGCACCGCCTGAACCGTGGACAGATCAAACTTCGGCGCACCCAACCCGTCGGTTCCGGCGACGCGGTCCTCGATCTGCTTGAGGCTCAGCCGCGTGCGCAGCGAGCGCGTCGTCGCCTCCTCGCCGAAGATGCGGCCAAAGCCGGCCAGTGGCTGTTTCGGATTGGTCAGCCAGTAGCTGTCATTGGAATTGCTCGCATAGTCGTTGCGGAAAATCTGCGGCAGGGCGGAGGCCGGGTAAATCCCGGTGGTCGCCGCCTTGGGGTCGCTGTCCCAGTCGCAGGCCGACCTTGAGCCGTCCAGCACGGGGACGCGGGTGGTTTTCCAAGCCGTGCGCGCCAGATCAGAAACCGAACAGGCCTCGGCCTTGGCGTCGGTCACATAGGGCAAGGGGCCAATGTCGCCATAGAAGGCTTCCCCGTCCGCATCGACCGCCGTGGTGTTGAAGCCCGCCGCCTGGAATTTGCTGAGTGAGGCGGCCAGCTGCCGGACATTCCGGGCCTGCCACTTGGCCATGTATTGATCGACCGAGCGGAGCCCTACCGGTGCATCACGGACCGCAAAGGCCCGTTCCGCCGTCCAGGGGTTTGTCGGCCCCTCCACCAGCGGCCCGAAGCGGGTGTCGTAGAAGGTGCGGGTCAGGGGTTCCACCCCGGCGGACGTCTTCACCTGGATGGTGACGACGGTTTTCGTCATGGGGATGGATTGACCGTCAAAGAGGTAGGCGGTCGGGTCCTTGGGGTCGAGTTTCAGTTCAAACAGGCCAAAGCGCCGGGCGGTGGACACCGTATGGGTCCACGCCACCCATTGATTGTGGCCGATGCCGATGGTCGGACTGTTCTGCAGGCCGGC
>JANNFM010000548.1:0-3959 GCA_031379795.1 Alphaproteobacteria bacterium | reverse complement strand
CTGTCCGTTGAGGGTTCGATCTTGAGCGTCCGCTGTCCGCCGATCGAACTGATCGTCACCTTGGCCTGAAAACTGCTGCCCCGGCGGATCTTCTGGGCAAGCGTGTCAAGGGTTTCGGCCTCGTCGATGGTGATGGTTTTGGCCGTGCCGTCGCGGGTCTTCACCGTAAACTGGTCACCCGCCCGGAGGCTGGAAGCTGCCGTCAAGCGTTGCGAGTCCGACAGGTCAAGCTCGCCCTGAGGCAAGCCCAGTCGGTCCAGGACGCTGGCTCCGCCGGTGTCGACGGCGATGCTGGTCGGTGCCGCGCGGCCATCCTTGCCCGTAAAGCGTCTGGCCCATTGAATGGTGCCGGCGGCCACGTCGAGACGGGTCAGAAACCCATCCTTGACGCCGATCTTATCCGGATTTCCCGGCAAATCCGTGCCGACGGAACCCGCCAGCCAGACCTCACCGCTGGCGCCAATTGCCAGGGCCGTCGCCTTGTCGTCGCCCGCGCCGCCGTAGTAGGCGATTGACCCTCCGGGGCCGAGACTGGCGGCGATGCGCGCGGCAAATGCGTCGGTGCCGCCGGAATGGGCCCGGGTGATCGTCCCGGCCGACAGGGCTGGATTGCTGGCCGATCCGGCCACGACCACGTCGCTACCGTCCAGCGCAAGGCCGGTGATCTCGCCTCCCTGAAGGTCGCCCAGATCTCGCGTCGACGTCAGCACGGGCGTGGCGCCCGATACGTCGTAGCGGCGAAGAACGCCGTGCCCGTCCTCATTGCTGGCTGTGATCACGGACGTGCCGTCCACGACAATGCCCGCAGGCTTGTCGGCGCCCGTCGAACCGAACGCCGTGGTGAACAGGGTCTGGACCTTGCCGTTGACGTCGGTCTTGAAGGCCTCGAGGTAGTTGTCGCTGCCACCTATGGCCGTCGTGCCCGGCAAATTGGAACTTGATCGCCCCGCCACATAGAGCGTGCCGTCGGCGCCAAAAGCCAGGTTGGTCGCCTCGTCCGCCTGACGCGCCCCGCGCCGCTGGCTCCAGAGCTCCTGGCCGTCGCTGTCAAACACCGTAACAAAACTATCGGTCTTGGCGGCATCGGCGCCCGTTGAATTGAGGGCACCCTCAGTGGCCCCGTTCAAACTGCCCACGACGGAGCCTGCCACAGCAACCTTGCCGTCGGCCGAAAGCGCAAGTCCGAGCCCGCTTGAGGTTTCAGATGCGCCAAGCGTTCGGGCGAACACCAGCTTGCCCGCCGCGTCATATTTGAGCAGCGCCGTATCCTGACCGCCGCGAATGTCCTGGCCAGCCACCTTGGCGGTGACATCGGCCAGCAGATAAACCGACCCGTCTGCAGCGACTACGGTTTCGCGCACGGTCTTGATCTCGGGTCCCAGCGTCTTGGCGAATACGCGGCCATCGACCCAGTTGGTTTCGCCGGCCTTCTGCAGCGGCGCTGGAACCGCGGTGGTGTCGGTCTGGAACTTGAGAAACTGGCTACGGGCAACGCTGTCGGCGGTCGCCGGCTTGCCGTCCGGGTCAGGGTTGCCGGCGTCCTGGGCCAGATAAACCGCACCGGCGGTCGCCGACGGCGCGAAGCTGACGGTCTCGCCCAGCGAGACTTTGATTTTAAGGGCGAACTGGTCCGGATTTATGCCGATATCGACAGACTTGCCGTTCACCGTGGTGGTCTTCTTGCCGCCGGGGATCCGAACAGACGCAAACCGCGCATCGACGCCGGCCGCGGCGAGTTGGGAATTGATGTAGTCGACGGTGTTGCCCATGGTTCGCGGCGTCGCGCCCAAACCGGCCAGATCGATCGGAACATTAAAAGTCGTACCGGACCGTTTGACAGATATATTAAACTGGACATCGCCCAGGAACGCTTCGACGACACTTGAGCTGGAGCCGCTGACCAGCGGCGGGGTCTCATACTCGGTCCGTGTTCGTGCAACGCCCAGCTTTGTTCGCGCCGACGTGGCCGTATCGCCCTGAACAAGCCGCAGCTTCTCGAAGCTGACATCGTCGACGTAGCTGCCGATTTCCTCGCTCCCGCGAACAAAGGCCGCCGACAGACGGGCTTTCTCCGCCGTCGAAAGGCTTTTGCCACCGGCCTGTTCGGCGACACCCATCAGACTGCCCAGGCCCTGATAGAGGGCAAACAGTTTGCGGTAATCGGCGCTGGCGCCCGCGAGATCGAGCTTTGCGGTCGCCTCGCTGACGAATTTCCGACCTGAGATCGCCGCCTTGACCGCAGCACTGGCCTCGGCCGGCGTTGAAGCCCCATTCCAGGGCGCGGTCGGAGCCACGCGCTTGAACGTCTGTCGGCCCGAGACAGCCGCCGTCGCACCAGATTTCGACTGGTAGTAGTTCGACAGCAGGCTTGAGTCGATCGACGTGACCATGAACTCGCTCGAGCAGACCAGGAGTCCGCCTCGGAAGCCTACGCCCGACAACCCTTACCGGCGGTTAAGTCGGACATGTAAAAGCCCGGGTATGAGACCCGGGCTTCACACTTTCGAAGAGATAGTTTTACCCGCCGCGGAACAGCTGCAGGATGATCTGCGGCGCCGAGTTGGCGATCGAGAGCGCCTGCGCGCCCAACTGTTGCTGGACCTGAAGCGCCTGAAGCCTGGCGCTTTCCTTGGCCAGATCAGCATCGACGAGATTGCCGACGCCGGACTCGAGCACATCGGTCAGCTTCGAGACAAAATTGAGGTGGGCGTCGATCTGCTTGGCTTGAGACCCAAGATTGCCCAGCGCCTGGTTGACGTTGGCAATCGAGGCATCGAGGCGCGCAAGAACCGTGGTCGCTATCGTGACTGTTGTGATGCCCGCGTTCGCCGGAATTGTGATGTTTGACCCGCCCAGGGCAAGCGTTCGCGTCGAGAGCGTCAGTCGCGAGGTCGCCTCGGCATTGGCCAGGAAACTGATGTTCCCGGCGGCGCCGGTAAACAGGTTGGCACCGTCGAACGCCGAATTCGCAACGACCTGGGTGATCTGGCGCAGGATCGCCTTGAAATCCGAGTCGAGCGCATTGCGCGACGCCACATCCAGCGACGTATCCAGAGCCGACACCACCTTGGCTTTCAGTTCCACCAGAAGGTCGGAAATCGTGGCCCCGGCCGTCAGCGAGACCTCCGCGATGGACGTCGCTCGGTTCAGGCTGTTGGTCACAGCGTCCAGCGCGCCGATATCCGCCCGCTGCCCCTGGGCGATGGCCCAGACGGCGGCGTTGTCCTTGGCATTGTTGATGCGCAGGCCGGTATTGATCCGGTTCTGGGTCTGACCAAGCTTGTCGTTGGTCGAATTCAAATTCTGTAGCGCAGTCAGCGCTGACTTGTTCGTATGAACGCTGATCGTCATCACGCTCTCCTGGCGCCCGACACCGGCTGCGACTCGCAACCGTGCGGTGAACCCAATCTCGGAAAACGTGGTGAGCAGAAGGTTAACGCCCGTAAAGCAACGCGCCGCCACCGGAGGCTCCGGAGGCGGGAAAGACGTTCAGATAACGGACTCGCATAGCGCGAGCCCAGGCGATCAGGCCTCGGTGTCGATCACGGCCCCGGCGGCATATCCCGCTGCGCTGTGCAGCTTCAGGATATCATCCCGGGGAAACTGCTGCAGAACCTCACCGGTAACGCGGTTTACGGTCTTGTAGACGTATGACCCGCTGGCTTGATCTTCCTCGATGACCAGTCGCAAATCGACCGGATCTGGCCCCGCTGCGACGGCTGGCGGGCTTGCCTTGGCAGGCGGCTCGCTGACCACAACGCGGCTGGGACCGGGATCGGGCGCTGGCTGTACGGCCGCGATCTTGGTTTCCATGGCTCCCTTCGCCGGACTTCTGTTCGGCGCTCCGAGCTAAGGTGAAATGCGAACGGCGGGCGGGCGCGAACCCGTCCGCCGACGCAGTGAAAATCCATCGCCAGGCCGCGAGCGACCTGGCGCGGGGTGTTCCTTTAACGGAACAG
>JANNFM010000527.1:0-2714 GCA_031379795.1 Alphaproteobacteria bacterium | reverse complement strand
GATGATGAAGCCGTTGTTGTAGTAGAACCGCCCCAGGTGCCCACAGTCGCCGCCCTGGCCGTGCCGTTCCAGCAGCGCGATGATTACGTCGACTGCGTGTTTCGCGCTCGTCGCCCGCTCCAGCGCCAGCCGCACCATGTCATGCCGGTCAACGCCCGTCGCCGCTGGGCCGGGATCTTGGCGTGCAGGGCTTCGTTGCCGATCACGACGCCATGTTCGTTGGCGCCCATCTCGGCGCCCCACATCCAGAAGGGGCGGCTGAGCAGACAGGCATGGGTCACGGCCACGTCCGGGATGGTGACGTAGGTCAGGCGCAGCGCCGGCGGCGTCGTTGAACGTCGTGCCGGTGAGATCTCCAGCACCTGGGCCTCATTGCGTTCGCGGTCGCTGTTCTTGGCGAACAGCAGGCCGCCCCGCCCGGTCGAGGCGGGCAGGGCGACGAGTGTGTCACACATCTATCGCCCCATCCGGTTCAGAGGGCGTCACTCACCTGCAGGGTCTCGCGCAGTTCCCGCTTCAGGAACTTGCCGCTGGCGTTGCGCGGGATCGAGGTGTCCAGAATCCAGATGTAGCGCGGGATCTTGTAGGGGGCGACCAGGGTGGCGCAGTGCGCCCTCAGCGCCTCGGGCGTCAGGGTTGCGCCGGGGCGGGCTACGACAGCGACGCCCACTTCCTCGCCCAGCCGGTCGTCGGGCACGCCGAACACGCTGCATTCCGCCACGGCGTCATACTGATAAAGCACCGCCTCGACCTCGGCGCAGTAGATGTTCTCGCCGCCGCGCAGGACCATGTCCTTCTTGCGGTCGACCAGGAAGATGAAGCCCTCGTCGTCCAGATAGGCGACGTCGCCGGTGTGCAGCCAGCCGTCGGTGATGGAGTCCGCGGTGGCGTCCGGGCGGTTGATGTAGCCCTTGATCACCGGTGCGCCCTTGACCCACAGCTCGCCCGGCAATCCGGGCGGCTGCACCTGGCCGTCGTCGTTCACCACCTTGACCTCGAAGGTCGGCATGGCACGACCGCAGCTGGCGGGCTTGTCGACGAAGAAGTCGCCCGAGATCGAGGTGATGATCCCGCAGGTCTCGGTCATGCCATAGCCGGTGTTCGGCCGCGCCGTGGCCACGGTGTCGTCGATCTTGGCCACCAGATCCGGCTGCAGCTGGGCGCCGCCGCCGCCGACCGACAGCAGGCTGGAGGTGTCGTGTTTGGCGAAGTCGGGATGGGTCACCAGCTCCCGCGCCATCACCGGCACGCCGCTGACCGAAGTGATGCGTTCACGTTCCACCAGATGCAGCGCCTCGGTGGCATCCCAACGGTACATCAGCACCATCTTGCCGCCGCCGGCCGTGGTGGCATAGGCGGCGCAGTTGTTGGCCGTGACGTGGAACAGCGGGGTGGTGATCAGGGTCACCGGGATCGGCGGCGTGATCGTGGGATCGGGAACCACGCCGGTGGCGCGCTGGGTCGCCAAGGTGTGCGCCTGGCCGGAGAACATCATGTTCATCAGGTTCGAGACACAGCCCCGATGGGTCAGCTGCGCGCCCTTGGGAAAACCCGTCGTGCCGGAGGTATAGAAGATGCACATGTCGTCATCGGGATCGACGTCGACATCGGGCAGCGCTCCGCCGTGGGCCACCACCTCCGACCAAGGGGTCGCCCCCTTCGGCAGTGTTGCAGCGCGAACCGCCACCAGCCGGGCATCGCCCAGCATGTCGGGCTGTTCAGCGATCCGGGCGATCCGCTCGGCGTCGGCGAACACGATGGCGGGTCGGGCGTCGTTGAAGCCATAGGCCATCTCCGGCGCCGTCCACCAGGCATTCATGCCGACCACCGCCACGCCCAGACAGGCACCGGCCCAGTAGATCAGCATCCACTCAGGATAGTTGCGCATGGCGATGGCGATGCGGTCACCGCGCCTGACGCCCTGGGCCAGCATCCAGTTAGCGATCGATGCGACCTGGCCATGCGCCTGCGCATAGGTCACGCGCTCCTCGCCATAGACCAGATAATCGCGGTCGGCGAAGGCGGTGGTGGAGAGCCAGAGCGCCCGCACATTCGGCGGCGCATTCCTGAACGCGCGGAGGCTGGCCCCCCGCACCTCGATCTCGGCCACCTCAAAGGGCGCGCCGGGTCCGGTCAGTTCGGCCCAGGTCTGGTTCAGTTCGGCATAGTGCATTGAAAGCTCATCCCCAATCACGTCCGCGTCTTCGCGCGTCAGCCTTCCTCATAGCCAACGGTTGGCCCGGGCGCGAGCCCCGGAAGCGCGGCGGCGCGATAGAAACCTCGGTGGGTCGCTTTCTCGTGTTGGAGGTCGGGGTGGTGTAAGGATTGGCCACGGAAAACACGGAAGTGCGCCGGGGAGGCGTGGGCCGCTCCGGGGGTTACGGGTGAGGTGTCATTGGTCGATACCGCGTCATCCACCCACGGCGCGTCATCCACCCACAGTTTGTCATCCCGGTTTCGCCGTCAGGCGAAGACCGGGACCCATAAGCGCCGACGCTTCCGGACAACGCCGCTGCGGCGACGCTGTACCCATGTCCCGACCCCGGAGCGTATGGGTCCCGGTCTTCGCCAAGTGGCGAAACCGGGATGACACGGTTGGGGTGAGGGATGACACACGTTTGTTGGAGAGATGCGACGCGCAGGCGTCAGCCTGAGCCGCGCCAGGGTGGGGCGGCCATGGCGGTGAGGACGGCGTCGAGGGGTGGTGGGCCTTG
>JANNFM010000508.1:0-5854 GCA_031379795.1 Alphaproteobacteria bacterium | reverse complement strand
GCCGTATCGACCCTTGGGGTTTTAAGGGCCACCCCCAAAACCACCCCCAACCTGCTCGTCATCCTCGACCAAGGAGCATCGCGACGCCGTGTCGGGGACCCATAAACGCCGGGCGTTCAGGATAGTCGCGGCGGCGACGCTTCGGCGCGTCAGGTCAAGCTCGGTGATCATGGGTTACCCGGACAAGCCGGGTAATGACGTACTTTGTAGGAGGGTCCCGACCCTAAACCCCCGCTGCCTTCAACGCCTGGTCCAGGTCGGCGATGATGTCGTCCACGTGTTCGATGCCGATGGAGAGGCGGACGTAGCCGGGGGTGACGCCGGTGGCGGCCTGTTCGTCGGGGGTCAGCTGGGAGTGGGTGGTGGAGGCCGGGTGGATCGCCAGGCTGCGCGCATCGCCGATGTTGGCCACGTGGTAGAGCAGCTTCAGGGCGTTGATGAAGGCGGTGCCGGCCTCGACACCACCGGCCATTTCGAAGCCTACGAGGCCGCCGTAGCCGCCCGCCAGGTTGCGGTCAGCGCGGGCGCGGGCCTCGCCGGTCTGCAGGCTGGGGTGGATCACGCGGGTGACGCCGGCCCGCGCGCTCAGCCAGGCGGCGACCTTGGTCGCATTGGCGCAGTGTCGCTCCATCCTGAGCGCCAGGGTCTCGATGCCCTGGATGATCTGGAAGGCGTTGAAAGGCGAGATCGCCGCACCCAGGTCTCGCAGCAGGATCACCCGGGCGCGCAGGATGTAGGCGATGGGGCCCAGCGGCTTGACGGCCTGGGTCCAGACGGCGCCGTGATAGGACGCGTCAGGGGTGTTGAGCTGGGGCTGGCGTTCGGGGTTCGCCTCCCAGTCGAAATTGCCGCCGTCGACAATGATCCCGCCGATCGAAGTGCCGTGGCCGCCCAGGTATTTGGTGGCGGAATAGACGACGATGGCCGCGCCGTGGTCCAGCGGCCGGCAGAGCAGCGGGGCGGCGGTGTTGTCCATGATCAGCGGGATGCCGAGCGGCTTGCCGATGGCGGCAACCTCGGCGATCGGGAACACCCGCAGCTTCGGGTTCGGCAGGGTCTCGGCGTAGTAGGCGCGCGTGCGGTCATCGGTGGCGCGGCGGAAGGCCTCTGGGTCGGCCGCGTCGACAAAGCGGACCTCGATGCCCTGATCCTTCAGCGTATTGGCGAACAGGTTCCAGGTACCGCCATAGAGCGCGGTGGAACTGACGATGTTGTCGCCCGCCCGCGCCAGGTTCTGGACCGCATAGGCCGACGCCGCCTGACCGGAGGCGACCGCCAGCGCACCGACCCCGCCCTCCAGCGCCGCAATGCGCTTCTCCAGCACATCGGTCGTGGGGTTCATGATGCGGGTGTAGATGTTGCCCAGCTCGGCCAGCGAAAAGAGCGCGGCGGCATGGCCAGCGTCCCGGAACTGGTAGGACGTGGTCTGGTGGATCGGCACCGCCACTGAGCCGGTCGAAGGGTCCGCGCGCCAGCCGGCGTGAACGACGAGGGTTTCTGGGTGGAGCGGCGCGTCGGACATGGCTGGATTTCCTCAACAGATTTCTTGTTTCCGCCCCAGGATCACTCAGGCGGCGATGCAGCTTTCGAAGCCCGCCCGCAGGCCCACTTCATCCAGATTGCGGCCGATAAACACCAGACGTGAATAGCGGTTGTCGCTGTCTTTCCACGGGCCCTGGAAGTCACCTTCCAGGATCATGTGAACGGCCTGGAAGACCAGGCGGCGCTCCTCGCCCTTGACGTCGATGATGCCCTTGGCGCGCAGGATGTCGACGCCTTGCGTTTGCAGCACATTGTTAAGCCAGGCGGTGATGCGGTTGCCGTCGATGGGCTTCTGGCTCGTCAGCGAGATCGAGGAGATGCCGCTTTCGGCGACGTGGTCGTGGATGTGGACATGGTCGTCGTGGTCGTGGTCGTGGCCGCAGTGCTCGTCGTGAACGTGGTGATCGTGACCATGATCATGGCCGCAGTCCGCATCGTGGACGTGGCCGGCCTCGCCGTGCGCCGGGTTCAGGAACTGCGGCTGCAACTCGGTGATGCGGGTCAGATCAAAGGCGTGCTGGCCCAGGATCGTGTCCAGGGGCACGTTAGAGCGCTCGGCCCGGCGGATGGGCGCCAGGGGGTTGAGGGTCCGGATGGCCTTTTCGACCTCCAGCAATTCGGCTTCGGTCACCAGGTCGGTCTTGTTGAGGATGATCTGGTCGGCGAAGGCGATCTGTTCGGCGGCCTCACGGCTGTCCTTGAGGCGCAGCGGCAGGTGCTTGGCGTCGACCACGGTGGTGACGCTGTCCAGCTGGGTGCGGGCGCGGACGTCGTCGTCCACGAAGAAGGTCTGGGCCACCGGGGCGGGGTCGGCCAGGCCCGTGGTCTCCACGATGATCCCGTCGAACCGGCCCTTGCGCTTCATCAGGCCCGAGAGCACGCGGATCAGGTCGCCGCGCACCGTGCAGCAGACGCAGCCGTTGTTCATTTCGAAGACCTCTTCGTCGGCCCCGACGATCAGGTCGTTGTCGATGCCGATCTCGCCAAATTCGTTGACGATGACGGCGTAAACCTTGCCGTGCTTCTCCGAGAGAATGCGGTTCAACAGGGTGGTCTTGCCTGCGCCCAGATAGCCGGTCAGGACGGTGACGGGGATCTTGTCGGAAAGGTTCTCGCTCATGGGAGATCATGTAGAGCCATGAGGGCGACTTATGAAGGGCCCTTCATCGGTCTGGTGTTTCAGGGCAACGACCTTATGTTAGCAACGCTCCAAAATTCGCTGTCATCCCGGCCGCCAGCCTGCGCCAGCTGGCCGTAGCGCCGGGACCCAGAGCGGTGCGCTGGGCCACTGGGTCCAGGATCAGCCCTTCGGGCCGTCCGGGATGACGGAGTTTAGATAGTTCAACCCGCGTTCGTTGCCCTGGTCTGGTGTATCGACGTATTGGTGTTATAACGTAACAAATGAAGTCCGCCGAGCCACCTGCCCTTCTCGAAACCGCGCCGCTGGACGGGTTCCGTGAGAACCGCACCTATCTGGGCGCGGATCACCGGCGCAATGAGCGCCGGACCTGGATCGTCACCGCAATCTGTATGGCGACGCTGGTCGCGCTGGTCATCGGCGGCGCCACGACGGGCTCCATCGCCCTGACGGCCAGCGGCCTGCACATGGGCGCGCACGTCATGTCGCTGCTGGTGGCGTCGGCGGCCTATGCGCTGGCGCGTCGGCAGGCCGGCAATCCAGCCTTCAGCTTCGGGACCGGCAAGCTGGGCTATCTGGCCGGCTTCACCAACGCCCTGGTGCTGATGGCAACGGCCGGCATGATCGCCTTCGAGAGCGCGGCCCGATTGATGCACCCCGAGCACGTTCACTTCGGCGACGCCCTGCCAATCGCGGCGGGTGGCCTGTTGGTCAACCTGATCTGCATCGTGCTGTTGCGGCCGACCGGCGTGGCGGCGGCGCGGAACGATCCGCAGGGCGATCTCAACCTGTCGGCAGCCCATCTGCACCTGACCGCCGACGCCCTGGTGTCAGTGCTGGCCCTGGCGGCTCTGCTGGCCGGGCGTGAACTGGGCTGGGACATGGCCGATCCGCTGGCAGGCTTGCTGGCCGCCGGTCTGGTCGCGCACTTCGCCTGGACCCTGCTGCGTCGCGCCGGCTCGGCGCTGCTGGACATCAACCCGTCGCCCGAACTGACCGCCGAGGTGCGGCGGCGGCTTTCGGACCAGGGCGAGACGGTTGTGGACCTGCATCTGTGGCGGCTGGGACCGGGGCACCATGCCGTGATCGCCGTGATCGCGTCGGCGCATCCCCAGCCGGCGGATGACTATCGCGCCCGACTGGAGGGACTGGCGGGCCTGTCGCATGTGACGATCGAGGTGCATGCAGGTGGCCACAGCCACGGGGGCCACGCGGGTCACGTTCACGGGTGAGTGCGGGAACTTTTCCCTCAAACTGAACCCCACACCCCCGCTCATCCCGGCGAATGCCGGGACCCAGATCACAGCTCTCAAAAGGGGTTTGGAAGACCGCCGCGCATGTCGCGCCCGCCTCCGCGCCCTTCCATCTGGGTCCCGGTATTCACCGGGATGAGCGGATCTGGGGTACTGCGCCGTTAGCCCGGATATTGCGCTATGTCAGGAAATCCTGACGTATCGTGCGTCGGGCCAGCCAGAAGCTGATGAAGGCGCCCAGGCCGGTGACGACCGAGGCGATCAGCGCCCAGCGCACGCCCTCGGCCGGGCCCATGCCCAGCCCGTGATTGAAATAGTCCGACAGCAGGCCAAGGGCGAACGGCCCCATGCCGGCCCCCAGCAGGTTGATGGTGAACAGCAGGATCGCCGCGCTGGTCGCCCGCATCTGCGGCGGGACCACCGACTGGCCGATGCTGAACACGGGCCCCCACCAGAAGCCGCCCAGAAAGGTCACCACCGTCAGCAGCCCCATGGCCAGCCAGGTTGACTCCACCGTGTAGAGCGCCAGCCGCAGCGGGATGATCAGCAGCGCGGCGATGGCCGGCGCCACCACATAGTTTCTCAGGTCGCGGGCGCCGAAGCGGTCGGTGATCCAGCCACCCATCCAGATGCCCACGGCCCCCGCAGCGTTGGTCAGACCCAGCGCCAATCCGAGGAAACCCACCGCCTTCAGGCCCATACCCTGGGCCAGCAGGTTCACCTCTTCAGTGTGGATGCGCAGGAAGAACGAGGCCGTGAAAGCCGTGCCGCCGCCGAAGTTGAAAATGGTGGCGCCGATGGCGAAGCACCAGAAAGTGGGCGTCCGGCCCAGATGAGCCAGGGTCTGGCCGAAGGTGCTGGCTTTTGCCGCCGCGGCCGCCGCCTGCCGGGCCAGAATCCGGCGCGGTTCCTTCAGGGTGAAGAAGGCCAGGACGGCGAAAAACAGGCCCGGCGATCCGGCCACCAGGAACCCGACACGCCAGCCATAGGCGTCATAGACCAGACCCCCGATCACCAGTCCCAGCAGAGTCCCGACGGCGCCGCCAAGGGAATAGAACGCCAGCGCCGAGGCGCGTTTCTCGATCGGGTGGTAATCGACGATCAGGGAATGTGCGGGGGGCGTGCAGCCTGCCTCGCCGACCCCCACGCCCACCCGGTAGAGCAGCAGCTGCCAGAAGTTTCCGGCGAAGGCGCACAGGATCGTAAACGCGCTCCAGGTGGCCGCCGCCACGGCGATGATGCGCGGGCGATGGCTGTGTTCGGCCAGTCGGGCGACGGGAATGCCCAGGAATGTGTAGAGGATCGCGAACGCCAGGCCGCTCATCATGCCCAGCTGCCAGTCGGCCAGGCCCAGGTCCTGCTTGATCGGCTCGGCCAGGATGTTGATGACCGAACGATCCACGAAATTGACGATGTAGATGCCAAGCAGCAGCCACATCGCATAGCGCGTGTAGGCCCTCGAATAGATCGACGACGATCCAGCTCCCTGCCCAACGGGTGGAGTCGAGGCTGCGTCTGCCGCAATGGCCATGGAAGGCTCTTTTTCTGGACGTTTCGTTCCCTGCGGCCAAGAAGACGCGACCCGGCGCGGCAACGCAAGGCGTCAGTTTGGTGGGGCGGGCGGCAAGCCCTGCAGAAGCCGCAAGGAATTGGCCGCCCTTCAGCTTCCCCCGCTTGCGGGGGAAAGCGGCGCGACGCTCCGACAGGAGCAAGTCGCCGATGGGGGAAGTCTGCGGATCACTCCCCCCATCGGCCACTCGCGCTCCGCGCTTCAGGCCGCTTTCCCCCAGAGGGTAGGGGAATCGCATGTGTGAACAGTTTGGGTGGTTGTATTTGAAGGTGTGATGGATTCTGAGGAATTTCCCTGTTGGAGGAGGTTCGGATGCTGATCCTGGAGGTGCTGGACGAAGTTCCAGACCCG
>JANNFM010000426.1:0-18397 GCA_031379795.1 Alphaproteobacteria bacterium | reverse complement strand
GGTTTGGGGCGGGTGGGGGACCGTCGGCCGTGGCCGGAGGCCGTAGAGCCGGGGGTGGAGGGGGCAGGCCGCAGGCGCTGTGTTTCCGCAGGCACAGACACGGTGACACTGTACTGGAGTGAACCCCTGAAGTGAGACTGGAAAACTGGGGACCGTAAGTCGTGCGTGTCCCCACTTTCATGTCTTCCCAGCCTGCGAACGCGGCCTTCAACGGGTTGGCCAATACGGCGTCATCGTGTCTGTGCCTGCGGAAACACAGCGCCTGCGGCCTGCCCCCTCCACCCCCGGCTCTACGGCCTCCGGCCTCGGCCGACGGTCCCCCTCCCGCCGCTTCGCGGGGGAGGTAAAGTGTCGGGTTGAGGCGGCGCCGCTCAGCCAGCGACCAGGTCGCCTGCCAGCGCGCGTTCGATAAGCGCCACGGTCCTATCCACGCCGAAGATCGCGGCGAAGGAGCCGAAGCGGGGGCCCTGGCTTTGGCCTAGCAGGACTTCGTAGAGGGCGGTGAACCAGAGGCGGAGCGGTTCGAAGCCGGCATCCTTGCCGACGGCGAAGACCTCGTTCTGGATGGCCTCGGCGTCGGCACCGGCGGGCAGGGCTTTCAGCTGCACGACCAGGGCCTGCATCGCGGTGCGTTCGACATCCGTGGGTGCCCGGAAGCGCTTCGCAGGCTTCACGAAGTCCTCGTAGTAGTTGATCGCATATCCGGCCAGCTGGTCCAGCAAGGGCTCCGACGTGGGCGTCGCGCCCGGCAGGTAGCGGGCGATGAAGGCCCACAGCAGGTCCTTGGTGGACGCATCGGCCGCCGAGACCAGGTTCAGCAACAGCGAGAAGCTGACCGGTGAGCCTTGGCTGGGTGGCGCGCCGCGATGGACGTGCCAGGCGGGGTTGTCGAGTTGGGGATCGTTTGCCCCCTCGGCCTTCTTGCGGTTGAGCGCGTCCAGTTGCTGGAGATACTCGTCCGTCGCCTTGGGGATGACGTCGAAGTAGAGCCGCTTGGCCGACTTGGGCGACTGGAACATGTAGTAGGTGAGGCTCTGCGGCGTTCCGTAGCGCAGCCACTCCTCCATGGTCAGGCCGTTGCCCTTGGACTTGGAGATCTTCTGGTTCTGCTCGTCCATGAACAGTTCGAAGTGGAACGCCTCGGGCGGTTCGCCGCCCAGCGCTTTCACAATGCGGTTCGAGACGCGGACGCTGTCGACCAGGTCCTTGCCGGAGGCTTCGAAGTCGACGTCCAGCGCGGTCCAGCGGGCCGCCCAGTCGGGGCGCCATTGCAGCTTTACGTGGCCGCCGGTGACCGGGACTTCGGTCAGGGTTCCGTCCTCGTCGGCAAAGACGATGGTGCCGGCTTCGACATTGCGCTCCAGTGTGGGCGCCTGGAGGACGCGGCCGGTTTTGGGGCTGATCGGCAGGAACGGCGAATAGGTGGCGCGGCGCTCTTCGCCCAGGGTCGGCAGCATGATCGCCTGCACCGCATCAAAGCGTTGCAGGATGCGCAGCAGCACCTCGTCAAGACGCCCGGACTTGTAGGTCTCGGTGGACGACATGAACGTGTAGTCAAAGCCGAAGCCGTCGAGGAAGGCGCGCAGGCGAGCGTTGTTGTGGGCGCCGAAGCTCTCGTATTCGCCGAACGGATCGCGCACCGAGGTGACCGGCTTGTCGCGATCCTCTTCCAGCATCTCGCGATTGGGGACGTTGTCCGGGATTTTGCGCAGGCCGTCCATGTCGTCGGAGAAGACGATCAGGCGGGTGGGGATCGTGTCTTCCGTCAGCGCGCGGAACGCGTTGCGCACGATGGTGGGCCGGGTGGCCTCGCCGAAGGTGCCGAGGTGCGGGAGGCCCGAGGCCCCGTAGCCGCACTGAAAGATCACCGGTTTGGCCAGCGCCGGCAGGGTCGCCACGGCCTCATGAAACTTACCCTGCATGAACAGGGCGGCGGCCAGATCACGCTCTGCATCCGACAGGCGAAGGCGCGTGACGCGGTCCAGCAGCAGGCGCGCCTGTTCGAACGGCCAGCTACGGGCGTCGCGCGCGGTATGGGAAAGTCCTTGCAACATGACGGGCGGCGTAGAGCCAGACGGTGCAAAGGGAAAGCCGTTTCGGCGGTGGGCGCGTTCAATTCCGGCAGGCGGGGCCTTTGCGGCACGCTGCCGGGCCTATAGTGAACAGGCCCGTCCTGCCCCGGAGCCGATCATGAGCGAGGCCACGACCCCGCGCGGCCTGACCCCCAACGTGCGCGGCGCGCTCTGGATGCTGGGCTCGGCCGTGGGCTTCGCGGGCATGACCGTGCTGATCAAGTATCTGGGGGACAGCTACCCGCCGGCGCTTCAGACCTTTTACCGACAGGCGGCGGGGTTTGTGGTGCTGTTGCCGATCATCCTGCGCCATCGCGGCGCGGCCTATGCCACCACCAGGCCCGGCCTGTTGCTGTTCCGCTCCGGGGCCGGGACCATCGGGATGATGCTGTCCTTCTATGCGTTTCAGGAGATGCCGCTGGCTGACGCCAACGCGCTGTCGTTCACGCGCAATCTCTGGCTGGTGCCGCTGGCCGCGTTTGTGGTGCGCGAACAGGTGGGGGCGCTCCGGATCGGCGCGGCGGTTGTGGGGTTCGTCGGTGTGCTGGTGATGATCCGGCCGGGCGCGGGCGGGGAGTTCGCGTTGGGGCTGCCGGCGCTGGCGATGCTGGCCGCCTCGTTCCTGTTTGCGCTGACGATCACCGGCATGAAGGTGATGACGCGGGACCACTCGCCGACCGTGCTGCTGGTCTGGGGCGCGACGCTGGGTCTGGTACTGGCGATCCCCGGCGCATTCCTGACCTGGCGCTGGCCCGAGCCGGTGGATCTGGGTCTGCTGTGCCTGATGGGCGTGATGGGGACGATCACCCAGGCCTGCTACATCAAGGGCATGCAGCTGGGCGACGCCGCCGCCATGGCCCCCATCGACTACACCCGCCTGATCTTCAGCGCGGCGGCGGGGTTTTTCCTGTTCAGCGAAATCCCCACAATCTGGACCCTGATCGGCGCGGCCATCGTGGTGGCGTCGACATTGTTCATCACCATCCGCGAGCAGCAACTCGCGAGGTCGGCGAAGTTGTCGGCGGTGGCGGAGGTGGACGGGTAGTCAACCGACCACTAGGGCGCCGGAGGATGGAGTTGGTCGAGTGGACACCGGTGACGCCGCGCTTCCAGCTCGACGCGCAACGATCGAACGCCTACATTCATCGTCGCAAGCAGATCCAGGTGTGAAGCATGGCCAAGATTGGACGAGACGCGCAAAGCGGCGTGTTTGTGACCCAGACCGCGCTGACGAAAAGACCCCGCACGACCGTGGTCGAGACGGTGACCATTCGCGACAAGCGCTCGGGGAAAGTGCTTCCGCTCAAGGGCTATGGCGCCTTGAAGGGCCAGTTCTCCGTCAAGCCCGGCATGGATATCTCCAAGCCCATAGCCGCACAGACGGCTCTGGAACCGGCCACCGCCAAGAAGTAGCCCGTTGTGGGCCTCCTGCTCGATACCAATGCGATGATCTGGTTTCTGGCGGAGGAGCCGATGGAAGCTGCAGCGCTCTATGGCATTGCCGAAGCGCAAGCGGCGGACACGCTGTTCGTCTCACCGATTTCGGCCTGGGAAGCGGCCCTCGCGCTGGCAAAGCCACGCCGCCAGCCTAACTTGAGGGGACAAGACGCGGCGACATGGTTTCGTCGCGGACGCCTTCAAATGGGTGCCCGATTGATAGCGCCGGGGCTGAGGGTCGGGCTTGAAGCGGCTCGAGTGCCGGATATCTATGGGAGCGGTGATCCGGGAGATTGCTACATCATCGCCTCGGCCCGTGTCGGTGGCCACGCCGTGGTGACCAGGGACGCACAGATGCGTAACCTGAGCCGGAGGCGACCAGATTATCTGGACGTGATCGCGTGCTGAAGCGGAGTTTCTCGCCGGGCTGACGGAAGGGTCCTGATCAGCCTACTCCCCCCTCAACTTCTCCAGGTCGCGCTTGGCGGCTGCCCTGTGCTTCGGTTTCAGATTCCGCCCCAGGATGGCCATCAGGGCCGCAAACACCGCCGCGTCGTCGGTGAAGCCGAGGCCGGCGATGAAATCGGGGACCACGTCCACCGGCATGACGAAATAGGCCAGGGCGGCCAGCATCATGCCCTTGGCGGCCAGCGGTGTTTCCTCGTCGCGGGCGCAGTGCCAGACCGAAAGCGCATCCCGGGCGAAGGGAATTCTGGCCGCGACCTTGCGGATTTTGGGCCAGAATCCCGTGGCGACGCGCTGTTCGTTGACGGCGATCACCGAGGGAACCAGCGCCTTGTCGGGTGCGATCACCGACTGCGGATCAAAGGTGACGTCAGGTGAAGCTTTTTTGCGGCCGCTCATCGGCGTATGCCTTCGCCAAATTTCAAGCCACCAGACGAGATCGGAATATCCATGGAACTCAATTCATCCGTTGCAGCGGTTGTGACCGGCGGCGCCTCCGGCCTCGGCGAAGCCACGGTCCGGGCCTTGGCGGCCCAGGGCGTGAAGGTCGCGATCTTCGACATGAATGAAACCAAGGGTGAAGCTGTTGCCAAAGATGTGGGCGGCGTCTTCTGCAAATGCAACGTCACGTCGGAAGAGGACGTGGACGCCGCCTTCGCCAAGGCCCGCGCGGCCCACGGCCAGGAGCGGATCCTGGTGAACTGCGCCGGCACCGGCAACGCGTTCAAGACGGCTGGCCGCGACAAGCAGACCGGCGAGACCAAGCACTTCCCGCTGGATGCCTTCAACTTCATCATCCAGATCAACCTGGTCGGCACGTTCCGCTGCATCGCCAAGTCGGCGAAGGGCATGCTGGACCTGGAGCCGATCAACGGTGAGCGCGGCGCCATCGTCAACACCGCCTCGGTGGCGGC
Organism: Alphaproteobacteria bacterium; assembly: GCA_031379795.1. Lineage (GTDB taxonomy): Bacteria > Pseudomonadota > Alphaproteobacteria > Caulobacterales > Caulobacteraceae > Phenylobacterium. The sequence continues at coordinate 13,509 of JANNFM010000426.1, read as the reverse complement.
GGAGGACGGCCAGATGGGCCAGGCGGCCTATTCGGCATCCAAGGGCGGCGTGGTCGGCATGACCCTGCCCATCGCCCGCGACCTGGCCGGCGACGGAATCCGGGTGAACTGCATCCTGCCCGGCATCTTCGAGACCCCGCTGATGGCCGGCGCGCCGCCGCAGGTGAAAGAAGCGCTGTCGGCCTCGGTGCCATTCCCCAAACGCCTCGGCCAGGCACCGGAGTACGCTCAGCTGGCGCTGACCATGATCACCAACGGCTACTTCAACGGCGAAGACGTTCGTCTCGACGGCGCGATCCGGATGGCGCCGCGGTAGGCGACTGGACCCCCGCGCAAACGGAGGCTTCTGAATAGGGGACCGCAGACGGCGCAGAAAACGCAGAAATTTCTGCGATCTTCTGCGTTTTCTGCGGTTTTCCCGTTCTAGCGCCGCCGGCGGGTGGGGCGGCTGGCACCGAGCAGGCCGCCGAGGACGCCTCGGATCAGTTCGCGGCCGACCTGGCTGCCGATGGTGCGCAGCATGGACTTGGCGAAGGTCTCGCCCATGCCCTGGCGGCTGGACCCCCGCGCTGCGGGTGCCCGGCGTTCAGGCTCATCTTCGACCTCTGGTTCCTCGGCTTTGGCCTCAGCGGCGGTGGTTGCGGCGCGGGCTTTCTGTAGCACCTCGAACGCCGACTCCCGATCCAGCGCCGTGTCATAGAGGCCCCGAACCGGGCTCTGGCCCATGATTGCGACCCGTTCCGCCGGAAGCACCGGGCCCATCCGCGAGTTGGGTGGGCGGATCATGGTCTTCTGGACCACGGTGGGCGCGCCCTTCTCGTCCAGCACCGAGACCAGCGCCTCGCCCACGCCCAGGGCCTGGATGGCCTCGGCAGTGTCGAAGGCGGGGTTGGGTCGGAAGCTCTCGGACGCCGCCCGCAGGCCGCGCTGGTCGGCGGGGGTGTAGGCGCGCAGTGCGTGCTGGATGCGGTTGCCAAGCTGGCCCAGCACGGTGTCGGGAATATCCGCCGGGTTCTGGGTGATGAAATAGACGCCGACGCCCTTGGAGCGGATCAGGCGCACGACCTGCTCCACTTTTTCCAGCAGCGGCTTGGGCGCATCGCGGAACAGCAGGTGCGCCTCGTCAAAGAAGAACACGAGGCGGGGTTTGTCCGGGTCGCCGATCTCGGGCAACTCCTCAAACAGCTCACTCATCAGCCACAGCAGGAAGGTGGCGTAGAGGCGGGGGTTGGCGATCAGCTTGTTGGCGGCCAGCAGGTTGATGTAGCCCTTGCCCGACGGATCGGTGCGCATGATGTCGGACAGTTGCAGCGCCGGTTCGCCGAACAGGTTGGTGCCGCCCTGGTCTTCCAGCACCAGCAGACCGCGCTGGATGGTGGCGATGGTGGCGGGAGAGATGTTGCCGTAGCGGGCCGACAGGTCCTTGGCGTTTTCGGCGGCGTGGGCGAGCGCGGCCTGCAGGTCCTTCAGGTCCAGCAGCAGCAGGCCTTGCTCGTCGGCGGCGCGGAACACCACCGACAGCACGCCCTCCTGGACGTCATTGAGCTCCAGCATCCGCGAGATCAGCAGAGGTCCCATTTCCGAGACCGTGGCGCGGATGGGATGACCGGCCTCGCCGAAGAGATCCCAGAACACCGTGGGGGCAGCGGCGGGTTTGATCTCAAGGTTCATGGCCGCGGCGCGGGCCAGCATCTTTTCGTTGGGCGTGCCGATAGCGCTGATCCCGGAAAGGTCGCCCTTGACGTCGGCGGCGAAGACCGGAACGCCGACGTCCGAGAACCCCTGCGCCAGGATCTGTAGCGTGACGGTCTTGCCCGTGCCCGTCGCGCCTGCCACCAGCCCGTGGCGGTTCGAACGGTTCAGCAGGAGCATTTCCGGGTGGTCGGAAAAGCCGATCATGACGCCGGTGTCGGCCATGGGGAAGTCCTCGTGGTAGCAGGTCTGATGCGCGAAGCTAGCCGGGCCCGGGCGACGCCGCCACCCCTTCACACACGCAGGCCGCAGCTTCCAGCGATCCGTGTGAAAAGGGCAAATCCACTCCCCTTTTCGCCGGAACAAAGGTAGACGAGACCTGTTCTCATGGCAGTTGCGCCTGAAAACGCAAGCCGCCCGCGCTTTCCGAAGGCCCCAATGCCCGCAACCTCCGCCGACAAGGTCTCCCGCAACACCCTGGTGATCCTGGCGACGATTGCAGGCGGCTTCGTGCTCTATGTGCTGGGCGACATCCTGACGCCGCTGGCGCTGGCGATGTTTCTGGCGGTGATGATCGACGGTTTTGCGCGGGTGTTGCAGGATCGACTGGCTGGAGTGTCGGCCAGGGCGGCCACGCCGCTGGCCATCGTGCTGTCCGTGCTGGTTTTCGTGGGCGCAGCGTTCTTTATCGCCGACAACGCCACCAGTTTCGCCACCCAGCTGATCACCTATACGCCCAAGCTGAATGGTCTGATCGCCCGGGTTGCCGACCTGATAGGCGTGGACGTCCCGCCGACTGTCACACAACTGATCCGCAGCCTCGATCCCGCCAGCCACCTGGGTCAAGTGGCCCGAGGGCTGCAGAGCTTCGCCTCAACCGCCGCCTTCGTGCTGGTCTACCTCGGGTTCATCCTGGCGTCCCGTAGAGGCTGGGAGCGCAAGGCGGTCGCCCTGTTCGGGGCGCGCGAAGAGCGACAGGAGGCCGTGGCCGCGTTCCTGCGCATCCGCAACGGCATTGAACAATATCTTTGGGTGCAGACCGTCACCGGCCTGATGATCGCCGGGGCGTCGTGGATTGCCATGACGGCCGTCGGGCTCGACAACGCCTTGTTCTGGGCGATCCTGATCTTCATCGCGTCTTATATTCCGGTGGTGGGCGGCATTGTGGCGGTGGCGTTTCCGCCGATCTTCGCCCTCGTCCAGTTCGAGACCCTCTGGCAGGCGATTGTCCTGTTCGCTGTGTTGCAATCGATCGGCATGTTTGTGGGCAATGTGATCCAGCCAAGGATGCAGGGTCGCAGCCTGAATATGGATCCCATCGTGCTACTGTTGGCGTTGGCATTCTGGAGCGCGGTCTGGGGCCTGCCGGGTGCCTTTCTGTCGACGCCGCTGACCACCGTCATGATGGTGGTGCTGGCCCAGTTCCACGGGTCAAGATGGATTGCTGTTCTGCTGTCGGCGGATGGTGATCCTGGAACCATGCGCGGGCCGGTGACGGCCGAAACGCCGTCACTTGCGCCGGCCAAACGGGCGGTAAAAAAGACCGCCAGGAACGTGGGACCAGGGGCTTAAATTGTGATCTTGCGCTCCCTATCTCTTGAAGGTCGGACAGCTCTGAAATCCGGCGGCTGCCCCCGGTGCTCCCCCCAACCGGCGCAGCGAGCATCCTGCCTCTCGTCGCCCCCCAACGACAGAGGCAGACGCCGCCGGAAACTCTCCTCCGGCGGCGTACCTGTTTTCAGGCCGACCATCATCGGGGCTTTCCACTCATGACCCGGTTGTCCCGTACGGCCACGGCACTGGCCAAGGCGATCCTGGCCGAATTCCCGAACGATGTGCCACAGGAGGCCGTTGCCGCGTTTGCAAAACAGGCCGCTGGAGACGCCCAGGCCGACGATGTCCCCGAGCTTGGCGCGGCGGGGCTTGCGAACAATCTCGCTGACTTCTGGCGCTTTACTGAAAGCCGCCGGGGTCGGGCACCGCAAATGCGCATCGCGCCCGCCATCGGTGCCGGGCTGGACCGTCTGGAGATCGTGCAGGACGACGCGCCGTTCCTGGTCGACAGCGTCATGGGCGAGATTGCGGACCAGGGCCTTTCCGTCCGCGCCATGTTCCACCCGGTGGTGGCCATCAAGCGCGACCGCGCTGGTCTTCGCGGTCTGGCCGGCACAGAGCGGCGCGAGTCGATGATCTCGGTCACGCTGGAGGCCATTGGCCCGGATCGGGAACAGGCGCTGATCGCTGGGATCAAGGCGACGCTGGCCGATGTGCGCGCTGCGGTCGACGACTTCCCGGCGATGCTGGAGCTGATGACCCGGACGGCCGCCGAGCTGGAGGCCTCGGGCCGGGCGCGGGCGCCGGAACTCGATTTCCTGCGCTGGCTGCATGCCGACCATTTCGTTTTTCTGGGCGCCAGAATCTATGAGTATCCGCGCCTTGCGAATGGCGAGTATGCGCCGGAAGAACCGCTGTATCAGCCACGCGACGGCCTGGGCGTGCTGCGAGACCCCGAACGGACCATCCTGCGTCGCGCCAACGAACCGGCGGTGCTGATGGGTCAGGTGAGGGACCGGATCGTCCGCGACCCGGCGCTGACCATTGCCAAGTCCAATGTGAAGAGCCGCGTCCACCGGCGCGGTTACATGGATTATGTGGGGGTCAAACGCTACGGTGCCGACGGGCGGCCGAGTGGCGAGGTCCGGTTCGTGGGTCTGTTCACGGCAGAGGCCTACGACCAGCCGGCCGCCGCCGTCCCGCTCATCCGCGAGAAGGTCGCGCGCGTCATGGCCCGCGCCGGCGCTGCCCCCGGCAGCTACAACGAAAAACGGTTGCGCAACATCGTCGAGAACCATCCGCGCGATGAGCTGTTCCAGATCGCCGAGGACGAACTTCTGGCCCAGGCCATGGGCATCCTGCACCTGCAGGACCGGCCGCGCGTAAAGGTGTTCGAGCGCACCGATCCGTTCGACCGGTTTGCCTCGATCCTGCTGTTCGTGCCGCGCGACCGTTACGATTCCGACCTTCGCAAACGGGCGGGCGAGCTGCTGGCGGCGGCCTATGGCGGCCGACTGTCGGCCTACTATCCGAGCTTCAGCGACAGCCCACTGGCGCGCGTTCACTACATCATCGGCTTCACGCCGGGCCTGCACCTGACGCCCGATCTGCGAAAGGTCGAGGCGGAAATCACCGAGGCGGCCCGCACCTGGGAAGACCGGTTTGACGCCGCCGTCCGCGCCAGCGACCGGTCGCCTGAGGCGGTGACTGCGACCGTCGCTCGCTATCGCGACGCGTTCCCGGCGGGGTACCGAGATCGCGTCCCCGCCGATGAAGCCCTGGAAGACATTGCGGTCATTGAAGCCACGACCGCTGAGCCGACGATCCGCGCCCGGGCCTATCGAACGGCCGCGGACGGGCCGCTGATTTTCCGGCTGAAACTCTATCGTCGGGGCGAACCCGCCCATCTGGCCGACGTGCTGCCGATCCTCGATAATATGGGCCTGAAAGCGATCTCCGAGGCGGGATTCCAGGTTTCGCCCGAGGGGGCGCCAGCCATCTGGGTCCACGACTTCGAGATCGAGGATCCGCAGGGCGGCGACCTGGTCTTCAACGAGATCAAGGATGCGTTCGAGGATGCCGTGGTGGCAGTCTGGACGGGGCGCACGGAAAACGACGGCTTCAACCGCCTGGTTATGGAACTGGCCCTGCCCTGGCGCGACGCGGCCCTGATCCGGGCGCTGGCGCGGTATCGCCAGCAGTCGGGCCTGGATCCATCTCAGCGTGTGCAGGAGCAGGCGCTGTCGAACCACCCGGGGGTTTCCCGGCTGATCCTGGACCTGTTTCGCATCAAGTTCGATCCGGCCATCGCCGTCGATCTGGCGGCGCGAAGGGTTCAGGCCGACCACGACATGGCCGAGATCGTCGAGGCCCTGCAGATGGTTGAAAGCCTGGATGACGACCGGGTCCTGCGCCGCCTGGCGCTGCTGGTGGCGGCCATCCAGCGAACGAATTTCTATCAGCTGACGCCCGAGGGCGCGCCGAAGGCCTACATCTCGTTCAAGGTGGCGAGCGGCGCCCTGGCGGACCTGCCGGCGCCGAAGCCGTTCCGCGAGATCTTCGTCTGGTCGACGGCGGTCGAGGGCGTGCATCTGCGGTTCGGGCCGGTCGCCCGCGGGGGCTTGCGGTGGTCAGATCGCCGCGACGATTTCCGCACCGAGGTGCTGGGGCTGGTGAAGGCGCAACAGGTCAAGAACGCGGTGATCGTACCGGTCGGTTCCAAGGGCGGGTTCTATCCCAAACAGCTGCCGAAGGGCTCGCCGGACGCGATCCGGGCCGAAGCGATCAACGCCTACAAGACCTTCCTCTCAGGCCTTCTGGACCTGACCGACAACCTGACTGCCGCCGGCAAGGTCACGCACCCCGAGGGCGTGATCGTCCACGATGAGGATGACCCCTATCTGGTGGTCGCCGCCGACAAGGGTACCGCCACATTCTCGGACATCGCCAACGGCGTGGCGGAATCCTACGGCTTCTGGCTGGGCGACGCCTTCGCCTCCGGCGGATCGGTGGGCTACGACCACAAGCTGATGGGCATCACTGCCAAGGGCGCCTGGGAAGCGGTCAAGCGCCACTTCCGCGAGATGGGCAAGGACATCCAGTCCGAGCCGTTCACCGTCGTCGGCTGCGGCGACATGTCGGGCGACGTGTTTGGTAACGGCATGCTGCTGTCGCGGCAAATCCGCCTGCTGGCCGCCTTTGATCACCGCCATATCTTCATGGATCCCAACCCGGACCCTGCGAAAAGCTATGCCGAGCGCGAGCGGATGTTTGCCCTGCCCCGCTCGTCCTGGGACGACTACGGTCGCAAGGTGATCTCGAAGGGCGGCGGGGTTTTCGCCAGATCCCTGAAGACGATCCCCCTGACGCCCGAGGTGCGCGCCATGCTGGGCGCGGGCGCGGAGTCGCTGTCGCCAGCCGAAGTGATCAACCTGATCCTCAAAGCCCCCGCGGAACTGCTCTATCTCGGCGGCATCGGCACCTATGTGAAGGCGCGGCACGAGGGCCACGTTGATGCCGGCGACAAGGCCAATGACACCGTCCGCGTCAACGGCGCCGACCTGCGGGTGAAGGTGGTGGGCGAAGGCGCGAACCTCGGCTTGACCCAGGCCGGCCGGATCGAGTTCGATGAAGCCGGCGGCCGGGTGGAAACCGACGCCATCGACAATTCCGCGGGCGTGGATTCCTCGGACCACGAGGTGAACATCAAGATCACCACCGGCATCCTGGAGCGCCAGGGCAAGCTGACGCGGGCTCAGCGCAACACGCTGTTGCCCACCATGACCGACGCGGTGGCGGCCCACGTGCTGGTGCACAACTACGACCAGACCCTGGCGCTCTCGCTGCTGGAGATGGACACGGTGCGCGAACTGGAGCCCCACGCGCGCTTCATGGCCGACCTGGAGCAGGCGGGGCGCCTGGATCGGGCGGTCGAGGGCCTGCCGGATGCGGTGACCATCGCCGAGCGCCTCAAGCAGGGGCGCGGCCTCTTGCGGCCTGAGCTGGCCGTTTTGCTGGCCTATGGAAAGCTGGAGCTGAAGCGCGAGATCGCGACGACGCAGGCCACCGAAGACCCGTTCTTCGAGGGCCGGCTGGAAGCCTATTTCCCCAAGCCGCTACGCAAATACAAGGACGCAATCCTTGGCCATCGGCTCCGACCCGACATCATCGCCACCGTGATCGCCAATGACATGATCAACCGCTGCGGACCCAGCTTCCCGTCGCGGACCATGACCTCGGCCAACTGCGATGTGACGGCGCTGATCACGGGCTATGAGGTCGCCAAACAGGCGCTGGACTTCGAACGTCTGTGGGCCGCCGTCGAGGCCCTGGATCTCAAGGTTCCAGCGGCTGGCCAGATGGCGTTGTTCCGCCGGCTGAGCGCCGCGCTGCGAGGGGCCACGTTCTGGCTGGCACGTCGCGCGGGACGCGAGGGTCTGGACATCGCCGAGCTCTCGGCCCGCTACGTTGCGGGATTCCGAAGCCTGCAGGGCTTGATGCCGGACATCCTGTCTCCCGCCGAGCGCACCTCCGTCGACCAGCGTACCCGCGAGATCACCGACCGGGGCGCACCGCCTGACCTCGCCCGAGCCGTCGTTGTGCTGGGCCCGCTCACCAACGCCGCCGACCTTGTGGACATGGCCGAGGCGTCCAGCTGGCCGCTGGCCAATGTGGCGCGCCTCTACTACGCCACGGACGCAGCCTTCGCCTTTGACCGGCTGAGGACGGCGGCGGGCGAGTTCCGGGCGGGCGACATCTTCGAGCGCACGGCGCTGCGTCGCCTGATCGAGGACCTGCTGGCCGAACAGACCCAGCTGACCCGCGCCATCATGACCCATGCCGGCGACCCAGGGGCGGGGGCCGATGACGCCTCGGCCCGCCGCGCCGCCGACGCCTGGTCGGCGCTCCGCCCCGACCACACCCGCACCGCCGTTCGCACGGTCGCGGAAATCGAGGCTGGCGGCAGCTGGACCTTCGCCAAATTCACCATCGCCAACGCGGCGCTACGCGAACTGGCGGCGGAGGCTAATGTGGGGCGGAAACGGCGGAGTTCCTGACCGGAGCCTAGTGCCGGAACACGCGCACGCCGGTGAACACCATGGCCAGGCCGCGGTCGTCGGCCGCGTCGATCACCGCCTGGTCGCCGATGGAGCCACCGGGCTGGATCACAGCTGTACAGCCCGCGTCCGCCGCCTGGATCAGGCCGTCGGGGAACGGAAAGAAGGCCTCCGACGCGCAGGCCGAGCCTTTCAGGTCCAGGCCGAAGTCGGCGGCGCGCAGGGCGGCGATGCGGGCTGAGTCCTTGCGGTTCATCTGGCCCGCGCCGATGCCCAGGGTCTGGCCGCCCCGGGCATAGACGATGGCGTTGGACTTGACGTGCTTTGCGATGGTGAAGGCGAACAGCATGTCGCGGACTTCCTCATCCGTCGGCGCGCGTTTCGTCACGACCTTGAGGTCGGCGGGCGTCAGGTGGGCGGTATCCTTGCTCTGCACCAGGAAGCCGCCCGTGACCGACTTGAACGTCTTGCCCGGAGCGCGCACGTCGGGAAGGCCGCCGGTGACCAGCAGACGCACGTTCTTCTTCTTGCGAAACAGGGCGACGGCGTCGTCGTCCGCTGCCGGGGCGATCACCACCTCGGTGAAGGTCTCCAGCAGCTGGGCCGCCGTGGCGGCGTCGAGACGGCTGTTCAACGCAACAATTCCGCCGAAGGCGCTGGTGGGGTCGCAGGCCAGCGCCCGCTGGTAGGCGTCCAGCAGGGTGGCGCCGGTCGCCAGGCCACAGGGATTGGCGTGTTTGATGATGGCGCAGGCCGGGCCGGCCGCCGGATCGAACTCGGCGATCAGTTCGAAGGCCGCGTCGGTGTCGTTGATGTTGTTGTAGCTGAGCTCCTTGCCCTGCAGCTGGGTGGCGGTGGCGACACCGATCGCCGGATTGGGGAAGCGGTAGAAGGCGGCCGCCTGATGCGGGTTTTCGCCATAGCGCATCGTCTGGGCCAGCTGACCGCCGATGGAGAAGCGCTCCGGCGCGAACTGGCCCAGCTCATGGGCGAACCAGGCGTCGATGGAGGAATCGTAGGTCGCGGTCCGTCCATAGGCCCGCGCCGCCAGTCGCCGGCGCAGCGCCAGGCTGGTGGCCCCGCCGTCCGCAAGCTCGGCCAGCACCTCCGCCATGTCCGAGGGCTCGGTGCAGACCGCGACATAGCCGTGGTTCTTGGCCGCGGAGCGGATCATCGCCGGGCCGCCGATGTCGATGTTCTCGACGCAGGTGTCGAAGTCGGCACCCGCCGCCACGGTTTGTTCGAAGGGGTAGAGGTTCACATAGACGAGATCGATGGCCCCGATCCCATGGGCCTCCATCGCCGCCCTGTGCTCCGGCGCGTCGCGCACGCCCAACAGGCCGCCATGCACGATCGGATGCAGGGTCTTGACCCGTCCGTCCATCATCTCCGGGAAGCCGGTGAGGTCCGAGATGTCCTTCACGCCGATACCCGCGTCGGCGATGGCCTTTCGGGTTCCGCCGGTCGAGACCAGCTCGACGCCGAGTTCCGCCAGTCGCCGCGCCGCTTCGACCAGGCCGGTCTTGTCTGACACCGACAGCAGCGCGCGGCGAACGATGACCTTGTCGGGGGCGGGTGGAAAATCTGGGGCGGCGGGCATGGCGGACTCCGGGCTTCAGGTCTGAAGGGAGCCCAGGCGAGCGGCGGTTATGGTCCCCCGCGCTCCCCGATGGTCGCCCACCTCAAATCGCCAGTCACGCAGGATGGGCCGGGATTAGGCTTACGCCTGCGTCTCGTCAACGCGGGGTGGCGCGTCGTCGATCAAATCGGCCGGTCGCATCACCGGCGCGGCGCTCGCGACGGGCGCCAATGGCGTCTTTGCCGGGGACAGCCGCCACCGGACACGAGCGCCGGAATCGGCGCGCCGCTGTCCGCGCAGAACCAGCTGCAAGCCCGGTCGACCGGGCCTTGGCCCCGGCTCGATGGCGATATCCAGCACGTCGTTGCGCAGGACCCAGCCCTCTTGAACCCCATCCGCCCGCAGCAGCACACTGCGGCGATCCTGGGCGACCAGCGCCCGGACGCCAGGATGCAGCTGGAACCTCAGGGTATAGGCGACAAAGTGACGCCCGTCGGGGCCTTGCGCCCGGGCGGTAGGCGTCAACCGATCCTCACCGCGCAGATCACCGGCTTCGAGATCGAGATAAAGGCGCCGCTGGTGCATCAGCCCATAGCGACGGTTCCAGCCCTGGTGTGCCAGGTCCAGCCAGGCAGCTCCCGGTGCTTCGTGGCGCTGAACCTCGACACCGGCGTCGGTGTCGACAAGCCGTGGCCCCAGAATCCGGGCCGCAAGACCCTCAATCGGGCGGGTCAGCTCCCGATCCGCCACCTGGACGGTCGAGGCGGCGTCGAGCGTCCGGCCGGCGTCGAAGTCGATCAGGCGTCGCCCGCCCGCCAGCACCTGCATCGCCAGTGGCGATGCGGCGGCGACAAGGCTCCAGGCCCCCGCTGGCGGCGGGCCCGTGTCGGCGATCACCTGCAGTCGCCTGGATTCCATGCGCTGATAGCCGCCCAGTTCACTGGCCATCGGCCGGTCGCCAGCTTCGTCCTGAGCCCGGACAGCCGCGACATAAGCCGCGCTCCGCGCTGCGCCGCCCTGACCTGCGACAAGACCGCCGTCCGCCAGCGTGAAGAATCGCACCGCCAAGGCGAGCCGGTCGATCGCGCGCTGGACAGCGTCCGGGGCGGCCAGGCCCCGCTGGATCATGGCCTCGTCCAGGGTCTGCAGATCGAACAACAGCTCCAGCGCCGCCGAGGGCTGGCGGGACGCGTGGCCACCGTCGGGTGCAACCGTCCTGAGCAGCGCGCGGCATAGCTTGATCAAGGCGCGGTCCAGCAGACGTGCGCCAGCAGCTCCACTCAGGGCGACGCCCGCGACTGCGGCCGCGACTGCGCGGTCTGCTGCGGTGGTGATCCCACCCGGGCTCAGCAGATCACGCGCCTGACGCGCCAGGTCTGCGGCGATCTGCAGGGTTTCCGCATCGGACCCGCGCGCCGTCAGGCTGGGTCCGGCGCAGGCCAGGTTGAACACCCGTCGCGCCATGATCGGTTGGCCCCACGCGAAGGCGTTCCAGCGCCCGAACATCCGCCGCCAGGCCAGCACCAGGCGAAGGGCTTCCGCAGCCCCTTCCGGTCCTGCCGCGATCAGATCTGGCAGCCAGGTGAAGCCGTGCAGCTCCTCGGCAAAGGCGCGGGTGGGGCTGGGCTGGTCCCAGGGATCACCGCCAACGCCAACGGAGAGGGTCGCACCGGCCAGGGTGAAGACGCCGCTCAGAATACGTCGCCCTGCCTCGGGGTCAGCCGGGCGACCGTCGCGAGGTTGCAGCGCGAACCCGTCAGGGCTCGGGCGGGACGTCAGCCAGCGATGCGGATCGGAGGCCCGCCACTCCTCGGACAGCGCGCGACCCAAGGCCACGCCCGCCGCAGTTGCCAGATGGCGGCCCGGCAGTCGGCGCAGAACCTGAAGCCCCGCCATCCCCCGCCCTTCAGCCGCGCAAGGCGGCGATGTTGGCGGCGTAGTGCTCGGCCCCGCCCCGGAAGACCGCTGTTCCCGCCACCAGCGCGGTCGCACCCGCTGCGCGGCACAGCTTCGCCGTTTCCGGCGTCACGCCGCCGTCCACCTCCAGCGGGATATCGCGCCCTGTGGCCTCGATCATGGCGCGCAGGGCGGTGATCTTGGCCAGCTGCGAATGCATGAAGGTCTGGCCGCCGAAGCCCGGGTTGATCGACATCACCAGGATCAGGTCCACGTCGTCCATCATCCACTGGATCACCGAGGGGTCGGTCGATGGGTTGAACACCACCCCGGCCCTGGCGCCCAGCTGGCGAATGCGCTGCAGCGTGCGGTTCAGGTGCGGCCCCGCCTCGGGGTGGACACTGATCAGGTCAGCCCCGGCCGCCCGGAAGGCCTCGAGATAGGGGTCCACCGGCGAGATCATCAGGTGGACGTCGAACGGGATTTTCGCATGTGGGCGCAGCGCCTTCACCACATCCGGCCCCAGGGTGATGTTGGGCACGAAGTGGCCGTCCATGACGTCCACATGCACCCAGTCGGCCCCGGCCGCTTCGATGGCGCGAACCTCCTCGCCCAGGCGCGCAAAGTCCGCCGCCAGGATCGAGGGGGCGATGAGGGTTTTGTGCCCGGAGGCGGAAGGCGCGACCATGGGTCTCGCTTAGCCTGATCCGCCCGTCGCTGCCAATCTTGCGTCGGCGCGGACGCGCTACAGCATCTGCGGCAACACCCGGTCCGGGGGCCGCTCGCCGTCCATCCAGACCTTGATGTTGATGATCACCTTCTCGCCCATCTCGACGCGGGCCTCGACGGTGGCCGATCCCATGTGCGGCAGCAACACGGCGTTGGGGTTTTTCAACAGCTTGGGATTGATGCGGGGCTCCTGCTCGAACACATCCAACCCACAGGCGGCAATGCCGCCGGAGTCCAGCAAGTCGGCCAGCGCCATCTCGTCGATGATCTCGCCGCGGGCCGTGTTGATCAGGATCGCATGTTTCTGCAACAGCTTCAGGCGGCGGGCTGACAGCAGGTGGTAGGTCGCCGGCGTGTGCGGCGAATGCACCGAGATGATGTCCATCCGCGCCAGCATCTGGTCCAGACTGTCCCAGTAGGTCGCCTCCAGTTCCTCGGCGACGCGGGAACTGACGGGCTTGCGGTTATGGTAGTGGATCTGCAGCCCGAACGCCTTGGCACGGCGGGCCACGGCGGTGCCGATCCGGCCCATGCCGATGATCCCCAGGCGCTTGCCGGTGATGCGGCGGCCCAGCATCCAGGTCGGGGCCCAGCCGGTGAATTCGCCGGACTGCACTGCGTTGGACCCCTCGATCACGCGCCGCAACGTGACCATCATCAGGGTCATGGTCAGGTCCGCGGTGTCTTCGGTCAGAACCCCCGGCGTGTTGGTGACGATGATGCCTTTGGCCGTGGCAGCGGCGACGTCGATGTGATCGACGCCCGCACCAAAGTTGGCGATCAGCTTCAGCCGTTCGCCGGCCTTTTCGATCAGCCCGGCATCGATCCGGTCGGTGATGGTGGAGGCCAGCACGTCGCAACGACCGACGGCCTCGATCAACGTCTTTCGGCTCATCGGCTCATCGGAGACGTTGAGTTCGGCGTCGAACAGTTCGCGCATGCGGGTCTCGACCGAGTCCGGCAGTTTGCGGGTGACGATGACTTTCGGCTTGCGGGGGGCCA